>JAHEDF010000018.1 GCA_024641365.1 Planctomycetota bacterium
CGGTAAATTCGGTTCTTCTGTTTTGGCTACTGACAATGTAATGTGTGCTGCTGTTTTGGCTAAAGGCACCACTACCATTGAATGTGCCGCTTGTGAACCTGAAGTCGTCGATTTAGCTGACTGTCTTAATAGTATGGGTGCAAAAATTACCGGTGCTGGTAGCCCGCGCATTACTATTCAGGGCGTCCGTCGTCTCAAAGCAGCAAATTGGAACGTCATTCCTGATCGTATTGAAGCTGCCACTTTCGTCATTGCCGGTGCAATAACCCGCTCACCGATAACTATAACTGGCTGTCGCCCCGGACATTTATTAGCGGTGCTGGATGTACTGCGACAAATGCATGTCCATATTGAACGAAAAGCCACGAGCCTAACTGTGGTCCCAGGACAACGCTGGAAAGCTGCTGAAGTGGTTACCTTACCGCATCCTGCTTTCCCAACCGATGCTCAAGCACAAACCATGGCTTTAATGTCATTAGCTGAAGGCACCTCAACTATTACTGAACGTATTTATCCTGAGCGCTTTATGGCTGCCGCAGAATTAAAACGTATGGGCGCAAAAATCAGCGTAGCTAACGGGCATGCTGTTATTCAAGGTGTTGATAAATTATCTGGCGCCGAAGTTATGGCCAGCGATTTACGCGCCTCTGCCGCCTTAGTAATTGCAGGTCTTGCTGCACAAGGAGAAACACTCATCAGCCGTGTCTATCATATTGATCGCGGTTATGAAAGAATTGAAGAACGACTCCGTAAAATTGGTGCACGCATTACCCGCGTCACATCACAACCAAGCGAAGCGGCGCAGGCAGCGGGCGCCTAATAATACTCATGGCAATTAATTCAACGCCAATAGCAGCATTTGTTGCCGCATTATGCAAGCGTTCGCCGACGCCTGGTGGTGGTGCCGCAGCAGCATTAGCCGCAGCACTCGGCTGTGCGGCTGGTGCCATGGCTGCGCGCTATACGACCGGAGCAAAATATAGCGACGTTGAAGCAGAGGCTAATGCCTTAGGAAATATTTTACAGCAAGCCGCTGACGATTGTTTACTCAGCGCAGAAGCAGATGCCACCGCTTATGACGCGCTCACCGCTGCACGGAAAATAAAAGATCAAACCGCAATCGCGACGGCAACCCAAGAAGCGATTGCTGTACCAGCGGATTTATTAGCACGTTGTGCACAACACGCTGCGGGATTGGCAGGATTTATTGCCACCTGTAATCCGTATTTAGTGTCAGACGTTAAAGTAGGCATTCATTTATTATGTGGCGGCGGACGCGCCGCGTGGCAAACCCTGCTTATTAATAAACCGGATGAATCTGTGCTCGCAATTGGGCGCAGTCATTTAGATGCGCTGCAAGCAGCAGAGCATACAGCATTAGGAAATGACGCATGCGTATCCTAATGTTCGCCGTACTATTATCTTCATCAGCTTATCAGACTATTTTAGCAGAAGATACCAAGCCAGTCCTTAATTTAGAGGCCTCAATTGGCGGCGAAATCATTCATACCAATGAACTCACCGTTGGTCCCCTAGTGCTGCACGATGTAAAAAGTCGCCCGCAATTAGAAAATAATGTTTTAACTTTTCACGACTGCCAAGCCTCCGTTTATGGCGGTGTCGCTAAAGGCTCATTAATCGTAGATTTTCAACGCAATCGCATGATTATTAACGCACAATTGGAGAATGCGGACCTCGGTACGCTCGTTGCCGCATTTGGCGGTGATGCGAATGTTTATTCAGGGGCAGTCGCTGGAGAAATTGAATTAACGTTCCCAATTGGAAAACCAGAGGAAGCCGAAGGGCGCGGACGTCTGACCATTACCAATGGCAATTTAATCGAATTATCATTTTTAACGAATTTATTAGTTGGTGATATTACCAATGCACGCAATCAAGACCAAGCGGAAGCGACATTCGAATTAATAAATAATGTTGGCGCACAAAAAGACTCGACTATTCGCCTGACCTCGGCACGCGTTGTTATGCCAAAAGGCATTTTATTAGCCTCCGGTACTATCCAATTAGATGGATCGCTACGCTTATTAGTAATTCCGCGGGTTAAAGGTGGTTTACTTAGTCAAGTTTGGTTTGTTGGAAAATGGTTTGGCAGTGCTTTAGCATTCGCCAGTAGTCATGTAGCTCGCACCGTCGTTCGCGGCAATCTCAGCAAACCAGTTGTGGTTATTAATCCATTCGCGAGCAATTAATTATATTCACTCGCATTCACCCGCATTCACCAATAACTGTGACAACCACGCGACGACTTCCACCGTCATCGCGATGTTCTCCTAAATAAATTCCCTGCCACGTTCCCAATTGTAGGCGACCAGTATTTATTGGGATGAGTACACCAGCACCAAATAATGATGCTTTGACATGCGCTGGCATATCATCATCGCCTTCAGCATCGTGAACAAAGTACCGAGCCCCATCAGGAATGGCTTCTCTGGTCCAGCGTTCCATATCGGTGCGCACACTAGGATCAGCATTTTCATTAATGCTTAAAGAGGCCGATGTATGTTGAATAAAACAATGCACTAAACCGATACGAATTTTTTTTAGATCCGGCACCTGGCTAAAAAGCTCATCGGTAACCAAATGAAAACCGCGTGGACGCGCGCGTAAACAAACTATGGTTTGGGTCCATGTCATCGTTATTTTGACGATTCATATGCGTTCGATGACTGTCCTTTTTCAACAGGAACGCCAATCGGAAATAATTGGATGCCATGCATCAAGGTACGTTTTTCATCATATTGATTCCTACCATCAAATATGACTTTGCCACGCAGTTGTTGTGCTAAGCGACGGAAATCTGGGCGACGGAATGGTCGCCATTCCGTCATCAAACACAGAACATCGGCGCCTTCGGTCGCTTCATAAGCATCATCGACGTATGTTATTCCTGATAAATTTCCTAATGCTCGTTGCGCTTCATGCGTCGCTTTGGGATCAAAGGCGCGCACTTTAGCTCCCCCATCTATGAGTGCTTTAATTAATTCTAAAGCTGGTGCTTCGCGCACATCGTCTGTATTAGGTTTAAATGCTAATCCCCAAATCGCGATGGTTAATGATTTTAATTCACGGCCAGTAAGTACACACCACGCTTGTATCTTTTCTAACATAATGCGTTTTTGCCGCTGATTCACCGCATCTACTTGTTCTAATAAATGCGCTTGATAACCAGCCGCTGCTGCGGTGTGCACCAAGGCGCGCACATCTTTTGGAAAACAGGAACCGCCATAGCCAACGCCTGGATGTAAAAATTGTAATCCAATGCGTTGATCAGCACCGACACCTAATCGTACTTGGCGAACATCAGCACCGACCTTTTCACAAATATTTGATATCTCATTTATAAAACTAATTTTTGTCGCCAACATAGCATTGGCTGCATATTTGGTCATTTCTGCAGAGCGAATATCCATGGTATAAAAACGCAATCCGTTACGAATAAATGGTGCATATAAATCATGCAACAACGCACCTGCTCGATCACTGGCAACCCCAACCACCACACGGTCGGGTTTCATAAAATCTTCAACGGCAGAACCTTCTTTTAAAAATTCTGGGTTACTCGCCACATCAAATTCAACGTACTCCTGTCGCTTCGCTAATTCCTCAGCCACCCACGCTTTAACGCGATCAGCAGTGCCAACTGGAACGGTGCTTTTATCAACGACCACACAATACGAGGAAATGTGGCGCCCTATATCGCGCGCCGCCGATTCAACATAGGCTAAATTCGCTTCACCAGATACCGACATGGGCGTACCCACACAAATAAATGCGAGTTCTGCTTGGGCGAGTGCCTCGGCCGCATTGGTGGTAAAATGTAAACGTTCCCCATGCACATTTTCTTCGACTAATTCTTGTAAACCATGTTCATAAATAGGAATTTCACCGTCATTAAGTCGAGCAACTTTTGCTGCATCAACATCGACACAGGTCACGTGGTTTCCCATTTCTGCGAAACAGGTCCCCGTCACTAAACCTACATATCCCGTCCCAAAGATAGCTACCCGCATAGTCGTTCCTGTTTGAAAACGTCGCTGTTACGATGGTGTTGTGTCAAAGCAGGTATCGTGATTCAAGGCCCATCCCCTTTCTTTCGAGCTCGTCCTTGCTCCACCACAGCGCTTTCGCTACATCCTAAAACCCGCTGGAGACACATTATTATGCGCTTTTTATTCCCTCTACTCGCCGCGTTATGGAGCCTATCTGGCCTTATAGCTGCTGAGCAAAATGCTATTGCTCCTGTTGAATTGAGTAAAGTCGTAGCAAGCGATGCCGCCGTGCGCAAATTGGGTGGTGATATGAAATTTTTAGAGGGCCCTGCTTGGACCAATGCCAATGGTGGGTATCTGCTTTTTAGCGATATTCCATCCAATCAAATAAAAAAATGGACTGCCAGTGATGGCATTTCGACTTACCGTGAACCAAGCCATAATTCGAATGGCAATATTTTTGATACGGATGGAACGCTAGTAACTTGTCATCACTCAGCGCGCGCCGTGACGCGCACATTAGCAGATGGCACCGTTGCCACCTTGGTTGACTCCTACGATGGGAAAAAATTAAATTCACCAAATGATGTGGCGATTACTAAAGCTGGCATTATCTATTTCACAGATCCCTCTTACGGCGTAAAACCTCCAGCGGTAAAAGAACAAGCTGGTCAATATGTTTATCGCTTTGATCCGGCAAGTAAAAATATTACTGCTGTTATTACCGACATCGATATGCCCAACGGCATTGTTTTTTCACCAGATGAAAAATTATTATATGTGGCTGATTCCGGAAAGACTAAAAATATTTTTGTCTATGATGTGCTGGCCGATGGTAACGTCGGTCCGGCAAAAGTTTTTGCCCACATTGATCAAGGAAGTCCAGATGGCATACGCATGGATACCCAAGGGCGTTTATGGAGTAGTGCGAAAGACGGCGTTCGCATATTTTTGCCAGATGGCACTCATATCGGCACCATCCTGACGCCAGAATCACCCGCTAATTTATGCTTCGGCGGCAGCGCTGGGAAAACATTATTTATTACGGCTAGAAAATCTTTATATGCCATTGATGTCCTGGTTGGTGATGCGCACGCTCGCTAACCAGGACATCGTATCCTTTGCCTGTCCGGTTTTTACTGTATATGTATGTCGACTCTTTATTAACAAGGAACAATCGTATGAAACTGCGCTCACTCTCTATTGCTACTTTTTGTACAGCCTTGGGAATCACCTCGATTTATGCCGCAGACGAAGCGGCATCGGACTATTGGGTCCGGGGAATGCCCGCCGCATGGTTGGTTAATTTCGACGGCAAAACAAATTACAGCACAAACAATGTCGGCAGTGGCGACTCACAGCTCAGCGATTTGGGTCTCGCCAATCAGGAATTAGGTTTTGGTTTGGAGGCCGGTGCTAAATTACCTATTTTAGTATCAGTCCATATTGGTGGCTTTATTCAGGAAACTGATGGGGCATTTGCTGGTAAGAATTTTAATTACGGTGGACAAAACTTTACCAGCGGTTCAAGCTCTGCGAGAATTTCTGATTTGTACATTGAAGCCGATTTACGCCCGCTTGATTTGGATTTAGTTGGCTGTGCTATTGGCATCGCATATCACGCGATGAACAACGAAGTGACTGTTTCCGGTGGTGGTAATAGCGTAAGTCTGAGCGAAGATTTTCATTTCCCGGCAATTGCTGTGCGTGCTCATGCTAATTTACCGGCGCTTATTTCACTTGGCGCAGAGCTAAAAGTGCATTGGATGGAAATCAGTTATCTAGATAATAAAATAAGTTATTTAGACGCTTCCGCACAAATCACCTATATGCCATGGGAATTGGTCGGCTTCATGGGCGGCTATCGTTTACTATCCAGCAATATTAACTTCAAAAGCCCAACGGGCGTCAATGCCAGTGCTAAATTAGACCTGTCATTGGGCGGACCATTTCTGGGCGTTATAGCTAAATTTTAATTGCCGTTTATCGCAGCGTAAATTACAGCTGCCATTGAGAAGCAAGTTGAGTCGCTTCCGTGGCAGCTTTTGTATTGGGATATTTCTTAATTAAGCTTTTTAATGCCTCAGCCATTTGGTTTGCTGCTGGTGGATTTAACTTCACACTATCAGGACCAAATCCAATTTTACTGGCGTGAGCACGAATTCCCGCGAGTGCATTCGCTGCTTTTAATTCGGACTGAAAGACTTTATCTTTTTTAAGATCTTTTACCAATTCTACATAAGCATCACCGAGTTCATCACCTTTAAGTAATTTTTCCATGCGCATTGATTGTTCATAGGCAAACAACGGTTTTTCAGTGCGCGCCAGAGCAATTTTCTGCATAGTTTTTTCGCTGTAATCAGTCACTTTACCTAATAAATATGCTGCTTCCTCTTTGGCTTCGGCATCATCGCCAGTTGCCAAAACTCGAAGTGATTTCAAAGTACTGCTCAAATTGGCACTTAAGGCGCCGATTGCTTCTGATTGTTTTTGGGTTTTTCCATACGAGCGGCCTGCAACCAAAAATCCCGGGCTTTGTTTAATAGCATCTTCTAAAGCCGAATCGAGATTAAACGGACTGCCATCATAAACGAGTTTACCTTCATGATTAAATAAGAAGCAGCGCGGAATCCCACTTACCTTCGCCCCTTTTAGGTCGCCTTGATTAATCACAGAAATTTGATCTGAACCGCCACGTCCCATGAACACCGACTTCGCTTTTGCCTCGTCAGCATTTTGGCAATGATTTGCAATAATTACTAATTGTTCACGACCATATTTTTCTTGGAGTTCGCTAATATGCGGGATACTAGCAAGGCATGGTGGACAATTAACGCCCCAGTATTCGAATAAAACGAGACGATTCTTTAATTCGGCGGGGTCAATTGTTGGACCACTGACGTAGGTTCCTGTTCTCATACCATCCAAGGTTGCCTCTGCGTGAACATATCCGCAAACCAACAATGATAATGTTAAGAGCGACAGTAAGCGAACAGGCATCATGTGGACTCCACAAGGTGGTAGTTGTGATTTTGGACCAGGTAGGCTGAATCTAATTTGATAAAAACCCGATTGTGCGAAACGAGACGTCATCAATCTATGCAACTTACTAAGAATACATTTCATAAAATATTGCTGTTTTTTCTTCAGCATATTGATGGATTAAATATGATATCTTAGCCAAAAAACGGCATTACCGGCCGATTAATGCCACTGCAGGAGGCATTCTTTGACTTTCTCCGTTGTTGTAAGTGAAGTAAAAATAATCATTTACGCACTTATTTCTATTTCAAACGTTTGTGATTCGTTTATGAGTTCGTGCCTTATTTATCGTGAACAAGTTGGTTGGTTCTGGTTTAAATGACCTATTTACAATTGCCGACTGATTTTCCTTAAAAGGTAGCCCCATTGCTTTATCAGGACGCGCTACGGTGCAGCCCGCAACATATGCGATAAATGCACAACGGCATGTGCTAACCGCAAAGTGAATTAATATCTGTTAGCATATGCGTGTGCTATTTACATTAATTCACACTACAAACTAAGATGCCTGACTGTCATTAAGCGCTTTTTGCACCTGTATTATAGTCGACTCTAAATATTCATTGGTAGCTGTCGCGGTGACCTTGGGCAATTGTGCCTGGGCCGCTGCAATAAATGCTGCTGCCTGTTTAATATCTTTAGCCAGAATACTGGCATATGCTGAAACCACATAACCATGTCCACAATTTATTGCGGGTAATTGCTTCTCTTCACATAACTCGCGACATTTGCGACTATAAAATTGACATGTATCTTGTAACCCTGCTCGATAGGCAACAGTAGCAATTTGCCAATACGCCAAAGCGATAATATCCGGCATGCAATCGTCGCGTTTAGTCCAATGCCATAATGACGCTTGCGCCGCAGCAAACATTGCCGTTATATCTGCCTCTGAAATCGTTTCATTGCGTAAAAGGTGATAACATTCGTTATAGGCCGATATTGAAAAATTCGCATGCGCATGTTGACTATCAAATGCTTTTGCTGCTAGTGCTTTCATAACGTCATCGCGTTCGTTCACGGCATGGCCCCCTCTGCGCTTTAATTTCACCCGCTTTCTTATGTCGCAATGTCATTTTTGAAAGTAGCGCAATTATAAACGCACTTACTCTAATGCGCAGAAATGACCTTTACGGAATATTTTTTTCCGGTTTCTCTGCGGCGTCCGAAGCAGGTTTTTCAACGGCAGGTTTAATTTCTACCTGCACGCGTAAACCAATATCTTGACCCCGATCGCGTCTCATTGAAGGCACAATAAGCACACGTCCAGGTTCTAACGGATCTTCTGCTTTTGCTTTATTGCGCACTAATAATTGCTGCCGCCCGACCCATTCCTGAGAGGCGATGCTATCCCAGGTGTCTCCTTCAAGAACGGTAACACGTCGTTCGCCTGGTTGCAGCTCGGGATCACGTGGGGGATCAGGTAGTTTCTCAAAGCTAATTCCTATTTGCGCGCTGCTGATGGTGCGCATTACTATTTCATAACCCGGCGTCTTAGGCTCTGCTACGCTCACATTTTTATCGCCCCACGAATTAGCCGAACTTTCCATCGTCATCCAATGTTCATTCCAACGATAGGTTCCCCCGAGAGGGCAAACTGGCTTAACGCCCCACCAGAGTTCATGTAAAACTACGGGATCTGGATCGGGAAATAATTTATGCCACTCATTTAAAATAGCAGCCGTGTCATAGCTCTGATAGGACGGCGGATTACTGCCCAAATCAAAATTACTTAAAAAATCTAACGCCCTTAGCAAACGTGGTGTTATTGTTAGTACAGCTTGCTGGTTTGCTACTGGCGACTCACTCTTTTCCGAATTTGCTGCTGCATTTGCTCGGCGCTTTTCAATGCGTTCAATAACATGTTTAATAACGGCATCTGAAAACGTAAAAGTTAATCCTTCAGGTGCCGCTAAGTACAAAATTTGTGGTTGTGCATTTTCCATACCAATCGAACGCAAGCCATCTGGTGTTGGGGTTATACGGACATAACTCAATTCGCCGTGTTGCACCGTTTCCCATTTCAACATGTTCGGAACCATTTGATCTATAAAGGCTCGCGCTGCTGTCATAAAAGTTGTCAGTCCTAGTGGATTTCGTACCGATACATGTACGGCTAGCGGTAATCGCGACCAAAATTTTTCAAAAATTTCCGATTCATCTAATTCCTTAGCTGCTTTTAATATTTCGTCCCACACTGGATCATCATCAACGTACAAAGACACGTGCGTGCCAAGCCAGGACAGCGGTTTTGCTAAACCACCTAAAGGAGCTGAAGAAACGTTATTAATTTTTTTTGCCATTTCACTATCTGGATCGAGTGCAAACACCACATGTAATAATGAATCGTGCGCGTCACCATCCGTAAACGAAATACGAGTATTACCAACCATATTAATTATATCTTGGTAATCGCTGCCAACCGCTAATGGCAATACACTCAAATCAAATGCCATACCATTATTGGGACGACTACTAATACATAACGCAATAGGATCCAATGCTCCACGCCAACTACGTTCGTAATTTCGTAAAAAGCGCCGATAGGAACCGGCTTCTTCTTCAGTGACCTTGGTAATGCCAAGTTCTGCGATGGGCGTCATAAAATGAAGTGACCCATATGAGGACGAACGCACCCCACGAGCATCAACCGACATCACGCCTAAATCGGTGTTATCGCCGGTAGGCTGCCAATTCGCAGGGCAACCTGCGTAAATCCATTCCGTTTGTAAATTTGCTAATCGCATAGCCGCTCGTTGTCGTAGTGCATCACCAATACGATTGTCTGCATCACACCAACGGCGAATGGTCGCATCACTAATGACGGCTAAAGCTAATTCATCCTTATTATTTAAATTATAGCGATGGCGGAAAAAACGCATCTCTGGTTCCTCTGCCAATGCTGTTCTTTTTTTTGCTCGTAATGCGGCATAGGCATCTAATTGAACTTTAGAATTGGTGACCAACACCACATCGCCATCAATTAATACATAGCTGGACATGCTGCGATCAGCGCTAACTGCCCCTTGCCATGCAAGTGTACCCGCAATTCCACTCTCTAATTTTGCGCCAGCTGCGACCATCGCATTACGACGTACGGTTAAATAGGCATTTAATACCTGCACTTGTTTTGCATATAATAAGACACCCACATCACTGCCCATGCGCAGAAACGGATCTGAGCCCGTTATGGCAACGGCTTCTATTACTTGCCCACCTAAGCGTTTTGAAATTTCATTCAATTCGAGTCCCAATTGTTTTTGATAACGTTTCAGGAGACCGGCGTCTTCTGCGCGTCCCATTCCAAGTTGTAGCGGACCGGCAAGTAACGAGTCTCCTTGTTCCGTGATTGTTTGCAGCGCAGCAAAAGAGCGCACAAAAAGCGCATATTGATCCCCTGGAACATGTGCGGCTAATAAATCAATGGACGCAGCTGCCGCTTGATCAGGTAGTAATTTATCCCACGCCACTGGTCGTGTGGTTATGCGCGGGAGTTTTGTGACCGGTACCGTTGGGATACCGTCGCTTACACGCACCCGACGATCAAATTGTAGATTTTCATGTAAGGCCGTTGTGCCACTGAATAAATCTAAAAGCCCATCGTTTCTTTGATTACGACGGTTATTCTCTTCCGGTTCCTCGTCATTTGTTGCTGCGGTAAATCCGCGATTACGGAAATGCCACCACGCTTGCGCTCCGCGATCTTTTGTGCCAGGTATAATGTGTCCAGAGTCTGCGCCTGTGTGGGTTATAAAATAATCAACATAATCACGCGATAATTTATGATAGATTTCTTCGCCGTCAGGCGCTGCGGTTATTATTGCCGCCGATAACGAAAAAGTGACTCGATATACGTTGTCTTCATCTTCGTCTTTCATGTAAGCAACCACACCCGTCACATCGATTGCGGACGGAATTCGCACCGCCATTACTGGTGGCGTGCTGTCTTGATCAATGAAAGCATCCCCTGCGGACAGCCCGATGTACGTAATAGAGGCTTCACCTGGAAGCGGTGAATCGAACGATACCTGACTGAGCGGGATTGCTTTAATTACTGCCCCATAGCTCACTGAAACGCAGAAAATCAGTGCGAAAATGACTCTAAGCATGGAAAATCTCCCTTTTTGGCCGTTATATGTACGATCTTAAGATAGCAAACGAATACTTACATATGGTTATTCCCTTTAGTTATTCTCCTGCCCAGGGGACGAAACAATCTGTTTAGCATCTTATCTTTAAAGCGGGATCACTCAGAGTCTTACTTTTAAACTTCGCTGTACATGAGAGAGGTCATGAAATTCAGGGCCTATTATCAATAAATTCATTCTTAATTTTGCAATTACAGCTGTGAATATCTCACATTACTATAAAATTATGACCATTGTTACTGAACTGAGAGATCATTTATTTTTTCAGAATGTGTCAGAAATAGGAAGTCTAATGTCATAGATGCTATTTCTAATATACCGTAGCTACCTAGGATAATTTAAAGCAACTCTCTACTTACAATGCAAGGATGCTGACTATGCCTACAAAACGCTGTATTATATTAAAATTCCTATTTTTAATTGTTGCTCATAATCTCCTGGCGCTACCAATAGCTGCTGCTGATAACAAAAATGATAACAAAACAGTCCGCATTTTCATTTTTGCTGGTCAATCAAATATGGAGGGAGCAGATTCTCGTATTAGCGATATAAAACGTTATCCTCCATTTATCGGATTGGATTCACCACAGAACAAAGTGTTATTTTCCTATAGTATCGGACGTGAAAATAAAATGACCTCGAATGGTTGGGTTGAACTTCAATCAGTAAATAATTTCGTTGGGCCCGAACTTAGTTTCGCCCGAAAAGTCGCCCAAGAAACAAAGGCCCCTATTGCGATTATTAAATGTGCCGCTGGCGGCACCACGCTTGGTGAAGATTGGAACCCTGAAAATCCAGGCGGTTTTAAATTATACCCTATCGCCAAACAATTAATAATGTCGTCGTTAGCCGATTTAGATAAAAGGAAAATACCTTATCGCATAGAAGGGTTTATGTGGCATCAGGGTGAAAATGACATGTTTAACGGCGAATTTAGAACTAATTATGGAAATAATCTAAAAAACTTTATCGCTCAATGGCGTCAAGATCTTAAAATGCCCAATCTGCATTTTTATATTGGTGAATTGTGTACGAAATCTGTCTGGGGTATGGATAACCGCTTCAATATGTACGCCATACGTACTGGTCAAAAATCTGTTACGGAATCAGATCCTTTGGCTACTTACATACCAACGTCACATGACGCAATGGAAACAGATGACAGTACTGGACTACACTATCACTATGGGACATTAGGACAGTTGGAACATGGCGTGAATTATGCCGATGCTTATCTCAAGACCATTAATAAGCATGCGCAGGTCAAGCGTCCTTTAATCAAATGGCCATACAAAGAACGAACCCCTGTAAAATTATTCATTTTAGCAGGTCACCGTAATATGGAAGGAGAGCGAGCCTTTACCCAAGAACTTGCCTCGCTTCCCGACGGAAAAATACTTTTAAAAGACAACCAGAAAATTGCCTATAAATATAATGTCGGTGGTGGCTATAAAATTTCAGATGGTTGGGAACCCCTTGGACCCGCTGGTTTTTATGACACCTTTGGACCTGAGCTCAGTTTTGCCGCCACCTTACAAAGTAAGATAAGAGACAACATTGCCATCGTTAAATTCACCCACAGCGGCTCACAAATTAATGACTGGACTCCAGAAGGCACACAGGCGACAGAGCGTAATTTATACCCGCAGTTCATTCGCTTTATTCAAGAGTCCATAGATCAACTGACGGCAAAAGGACATCACGTTGAACTAACTGGCATATTTTATCATCTCGGCGAAAATGACACAGCCTTTTCAGAAAATCGCTCAAAGGCAGCAAAATGGTTATCCGCTATTGTCAAGCAAAGTCGCCAGGATTTAGGTGTCCCAACATTAAAATGGTTTATTAGCCAACAACCACCAGCTGATGAAAAAGATCTAAATACTATTGATGTGACAAAAAATATTGAAGAAGCAGCATCCGCTGATCGAGATTTCATTCACATAAAACTATTTAATCTTCCACCACAACCTGATAAATTGGTCATTACTACCGCCGGCATTGTGCAGATTGGTGAATTCTTAGCTCTCAGTTATTTAAAAAATTAGCGTCTATTGGGGAGCAATCGCAAGCGGAAGATAAGAAACAAAAATAATAGTACCATTACGCCGACACCATTTCCTAAACCGCACTTACCACTTTCTCCTGAATCACCACTAGTAACCGTCGAATCTCCCCCGCCACCACCGCCATCTGAAACCCGCACACTTGCCGTAGAACTTTTACCATTAATCGTTGCTGTTACTGTATAAGTGCCATTCGTGTTTCCGGCAGTGAAAACACCGCTACTATTAATCGTTCCGCCACCCGAAATCGTCCACGTAATTGGCTGAACCGGTGATGAAATCGTATCACCAAATTGATCACGCACCGCGGCCGTAAATGTACGCAAAGCTCCTGGCCCAACTGTAGCGGTAGCTGGTATCACGCTGACGATAGTTGGCGTTTGTAAAACTCTTACATTTACTGAGCTGGATATTGTGCTCATATTATTTACAGTTGATGGCTGATTGTCTGCTGATCCTGTAAAGGTATAACTCCCCGCTATTGTAAATTTGGCGGTATTTTCTCTATAGAATGTTCCTTGTTGACTTGTAAAGGTTACCGGTGCAGGGCCTACCGCCGACCAATAGTAAAGCAAACCGGCATCACCAATACCTGTAACCGGATTATTTTCTTCTGCCCTCATATAGAGGACGGTCGTCGTGTCTGTGACTGGAGAGGGCGTTGCTTTTGCACTATCTATTATCTTAAGTCCCGCCGGATTTGTATTTTCTCTGATTACTACTCTAGCTGTGGTTGTTAATCCATTTGCCGCTCTCGCTGTGACCGTAAAAGTCCCATTGGTCGAGCCGGCTGTAAAAACGCCACTCGAATTGATCGTGCCACCGCCAGATACGCTCCAAGTAAAAACAGCATCTTGTATCAGCGTAAAACCGTCCCGAGCTTGTGCATAAAATGTGCGTGTGGCTCCAGGAGCCATAACAGTAAATGTGGGTTTTACTGAGACTGCAGTCACAACTGCAGGGAGATACTGAAGCGAAAGACATAAAAGAAAAAGGCAAGTTATGAAACGCATATGATTTTTATCCTTGTCGTAAAATGGTTTTAAATGCGCGCGACTGCCAAACGGCTACAATGAAAAAATGTCAACAGACATAATTTTCTTCAGTAATATAAGATGACAATTGTCAGCAATACCTTTCACATTATTATTAATGACAATTAATAATTTAATAATATTGTGTGATTAACTATAATCGTAAAACAATTAACTACAACCAAAAGGACAAACGGAAACTTAACTGTAATATTTACTAGTCATTGAAAATAACTAGTAAATTAAATCGTTAAACAATAAGGCGCTCCGCCAAGTAGCGCTATACTGATCGTTAAATAAAATTATTGGCCACGCTAAAAGACCCGTGCCCATTTCATTTTTCTGGCATGTCTGCCATATTCCTACATAAAAACCTCGCATGAAACCATTATTACCACAATATGCTGGCAATTAGTATGAGTAATCACGATACGCCCTTCTACTCAAGTGACTTTTTATGCAGTACCACATTAATAAAATCGGTTACATTAATCGCCGTGCTCAGATGCACAAACCTCTATAAAAGGACTTAATGAGCCCTTGGTGCCAGGACCAGTGTGCTTTAGCGGTTCATGAACATCACTCTAAGACAGATATCTAATCAATTATTCAGAGACCCGTTCTCTTGCCTGAAAACCTCTCGCCCTGTTACTCACAGGCAGTGTTTATATTTAGCGACTAACACACTGAGGCATTTTAATAATATAATAAAGAAAGAATAATAATTAGCATTCGTCTTTTAACGCCGTGTTACAATTGCGTTACAAACAAGCCAAGAAATTATAACATCATAGCTCTCGACCTGATTGCACTCGGCCGAACAGTAACCCATTACATGGAGAAATCCTCATGCCTATCTCTCAATACGCTCGCGCTCTTTCATTACTGGCATTCTTTTTTTCCTTTGGCATTGCCGCTGATAATTTAAATGCGCCAGCGCAGGCAGAATCTAAAGAGCAAATAATCGCTATTGCCGAAAAAGAACACACCTCGGGCCTTATCGAAACGCCAAACGTACAAACATTTGAAACAGAGTGTAATAATAAAAAAGTATTTTCCTTATGGTACAACCCATATTCAGGAAGAGCCGCGTGTCATGCCTACATATACGAACTAGATGACGGGAAAAATGTCTGGCTACGTAAAAGCGCTAAGATTTATGAGGGCACTCACTTATTAAGCTATGAAAGCAAAAAAGGCCTGTTAATAATTAAAGACGCCGGAGGGAAGCAAGTGGATTCCTACCCTGGAAAAAATAATTAAATCCGGAAACCCATTAGGGTGTAAAATGCAAATAAGTCATCAATAATCAAAACTCATATTTGCCGATATTCCATCATCCCAAGAAGCTTTATCTGAAGAATTCTTAATCAAATTCCTTCGCAACTTCATGTTCATTCATTTTTATGGAGAACTTTGTATAATCCATTCGATACGATCATTGTCGCTATTGTCTTTCTCTACATAAGCTGATTGGATTTTCTCTTTTGGGGCATACACATCCAACCGCGTTCCATCCCAAAGCGTAATTGAAAAGTGATCACTGATACCGAAAGACGGTCCCACTAGGTATTTCCTTATCGCATCCCCTTGATGTACTGATTTTTTAAATGTCGCTTTAGATACTATCCATGGTGTTCCTAAGGCTGCTGCAGCTTCTTCAATTGTAACTACCTTAATCGATTTAGTTTCTTCGTAATCTTTGGATGACATTTTCATCTTAAACTCCTTGTCATTTAAATCAAAATTTTGCTCGTATTTGTCTTCGCAAATGATAACGCCTTCTTTGTTTGACATAATTTTCATACTATCACTCATAATGCTCTGCTTCTCATTACCTTCACTATCAGTTGAAACAGCTGGATAATAGAAGGTCATATGCTCCTTAAATATACGAAAAATACTTTTATACACTTTACCCTCTTCTGCTGTGTTCTCTAATAGATAATATTTTGACTCCTCAGCAGTGACTAAACATGACGAAGTGGCGGCAAAAAGCATGAAAATACTAAAATATGCCGTATGGATAATATGATTAATCATAATTACCTCCGGGATTCGTGGTGGCGACGTTACTAACCTGTTGTTGATGTCGCAATAGTCCGGTCCATTGATGTAATGGCTCTTTTGTGTGTTCATGTCGTCCCTTCGTTACATATCGGCCCTGTCCTTATTCTCGTGTTCAGAGAACGGTTAAGCTGTAATTCGACAAATAGATAGAACGCAAAGTCACTAAAAGTTGTGTACATACACCAAGTCCGAATTAGCTTGGCAGCGTCTGAAGGAGTAAAAGGCCACCTATGGAAGGTATCGTCGTATTAGTCCTACTTGGCCTCCTATTTATGTTTGTCGGAAGCATATTTGCTTTCATCAATGCAAGTCGCATCAATGAATTACAAAGCGCTATTCGTAATTTACGTGATCAATTAAAGGCATTGCGTGAACAAGTTGATGAGCTGAAAAGTAAAATAACACACAAGCCTGAAATACCGCCGACCAAACAAGAGTCTGCCCAGCAAGGGCAAAAAGTTATTCCCAAACCTGCCGTCGTAAGTCAGGACACAATAAAAGCGATGACTCCCGCAGACACGACAGCGGGCACGAAATCTGTGTCGACTGAAAAATCTGGCGTGACACCTACGGAGACACCACCTGCGAAAATTGAATCCTCGCAGATGCCATCAGAAAAATCTGTGCCGATAGATGCTCAGCAAGCTAGCAAGTCTACAGCGCCCGCGGAAAATATTTCATCACCAGTAAGCGCTGCGCCGCAGGGCGAAAAGCCAACTGACAGAAGTCATGCTCCTATAAATGCACCAGCGCCAGTGAAGCAAGCGCAACCACTAATCGGAAAACAAGTCACTGCGCAAATATCCGTGCAGGATAGCGTACCAAAAACCTCCGCCACATCGAATACTGATTCTGCGAATACCCCCAGCTTACCGACTAAAGAAGTCGTACCGCAACAAATAAATAATGTAAATTCTCCCAATCCATCATCTCATAAAAATACCACTATTGAAAAAGATAATGATCAAAATTTATTTGAAGCCATTATCGGTAAACGTTGGTTAACGTGGGCTGGAATCGGGATTTTCTTTTTGGGTGCCGTCTTCTTTCTCAAATATGCCTATGATCAAAATTGGCTCGGCGGAATAATTACGCCGCCGATTCGCGTTGGTTTAATTGCCTGCGTTGGCATAGCGGGGATTGTTTTAGGTTTACGCTATATGCGCAAAGGATGGGAAGCATTAGGACAGGGATTAGCTGGCGGCGGTGTCTCGTTATTGTATCTCGCTATTTATGGAGCCGTAAAGCCGGAACTCTTTATTGTTCGCGAACCATTATTTTCCATGACCACAGCGTTTCTATTAATGCTCATGGTTACCGCTGCATCCATGGCGGTAGCAGTTCGTTTTAATGCAATGATTATGGCTATTATCGCAGTCATTGGCGGTTTTGCGACGCCTATCATGGTCAGCACTGGTGGCGGATCACGTGAAGCTTTATTTGCTTATATTTTAATTCTCGACCTGGGCGTATTAGGTGCCGCTTGGTTCAGACGTTGGCATGTGCTCGATGTATTAGCATTCGCAGGTACGGTAATAATTTATAGTGGTTGGTTTGTATCGCGTGAAGCCGCCCCCTATTCGGTTACACCACTCCTGCTCTGGTTAAGTATTTTCCATCTGATTTTTTTAATTGTTCCATTTCTTTTCCATTGGCGTCATCAAACACCAGTAACCGTGCAACGATTTACCATGGTAGCGGGTAATCTTGCATTTTTCATGAGCTACGCGAGTTATTTATTACACGGTAAACACCCTATGGTATTAGCGGGTGTCTTTTTCGCGTTAGCCGTGCTCTACGTCGTATTTGGCGCCATAACGACAAAACGCATTCCCGGTGACCAAAAAGTACAGCAGAGCTTTTACGCACTTGGTGTCATGCTCATCATGTTGTCCTTACTTTATTGCCTACCAAATGAAGCTGTCGCAACCGCGTGGTTTGTTGAATCTGCTGTCGTACTCGTATTGGGATTACGCTATAAACATAAATCCACCTTAATATGTGCAATTGTAGTTTATGCCATTGCTCTGCTTCGCTTAATTTTCAAACAAATACTCATGGATATGCCATCAGCTGACCCATTTATTGTAAATGGCTGGCTAGTGTCATTGCTAATTGCGCCAGCGACAATCGCTGTGTGGGCATTTTTGTTACAGCGCGAAACTGATAAAAAGAAATGGGCTTTATTATGTTGGTGGCTCTCTTGGGTCATGGTTATGCTGATTGGTTCATTGGAAATTTGGCGCGTCAATGATAGCTGGATCCAAATACCAATCGGAACAGCCATGGGGTTGTGGTGGTTAATAGGAGCCGCTTGCCTTCATGTATTTGCTCATTTCAAGAAAAATCGCGGCATATTAGAGGCGGTTTGTCTACCGTTAATAATTGCTGTGCTCGCGAGTTTAAGTGGCTATTGGCACGTACATGACCTGAGTGGATGGGCGGTATTAAACATTCGATTTGTAACCTTATTATTCGTATTTTCAGCATGGGTTATTTTGTTGGCTCGCCTACGTAAAGAGCCGCCGAGTTTTGGCGGCCCACAATTAATAACACAACTAACTTATTTAGTATCTCTGTTGCCATTAACCATCGCCACTTTGGAAGTTGCTACGTGGGTTGATTCGCCAACACATAAGAATGATTATTTTAAACACCTCATATTGGTGATTACCTGGACCGGTTTAGCTGGCGTAGCTGCTGTGGCGAAAAAATATATCCCGACTTTACAGGTCGCGGTTGCATTTTGCGCACCCATTTCTCTCGCAATCGGTGGCGGTTTCTTGCTCTATAAATATGATGCTGGTGCAATCTGGCCTTTATTAAATGACCGGTGTATTGCAACGATTGCTGCCTTGGTTGTTGGTATACGAGCCATGTGGATTATTCCCAATCAGCGCTGGATTTTATCCTTTGTGCATCTCGCCTTAACCGCCGTCGGTATCTTTGAAAGTATTGCCTACTGTTTTGGACGGTTTGACAA
>JAHEDF010000337.1 GCA_024641365.1 Planctomycetota bacterium
ACGGTGGGTCCACTGTGTCTGAGTACTGGATTTACTATGGCCGGTGTCTGGTCTGATCCTGAATTACGTCAACTTACTATTGATGCCACCGAAGAAGGCGTGCGAATTGCCGAAGCGAATGGTATTAATTGTGATTCTCAACTAATTGATCGAGCAATTGCTTTCTTTTCACAAGTTGGTGATCACCATCCATCTGTTGTCGAAGATGCGGGCGAGTTGCCGTGGGTACTAAACCCGCTCTTAGAATCTGCACAGAAAAAAGGTCTACAGTCGCCAGGACTGCAACACATTGCCAACTTAGTATCATCATCAGAACGGACATATGCCGCAAAATTGTAGCTCAATTAGACATATTGTAGGTGAAAGAGCATTAGCGTCTTGAGCCTTTATCCGTGACCACACAATCCGCGCTCGATGTCAGATCCTGTTCTTGTTGATCGCCGCCCAGGGAAACCACTTGCCATAACAGGCATGGGGTGCGTCGGCGCTCCGGGATCAGGATTAGCAGCACAAATTCCAGCACTCAAAAATGGTGCAAGTGGTCTGCAGATTAATCCCAACGCATCTCAACCGCTTGCGCAAAAGGTTCCTGTAGGCGCAGTACGTAGTCCGTTACCACATTTACCAAGTCGTACACAAGCCCTTGCTTTATGCGCAGCCAAAGAGGCTTTTCAGCAAGCTGGAATTACAAAAAATACAGCCGCATCATTTGGTGTCGTAGTTGGCAGTTGCACAGGTGGTATGCCTGAAAGTGAAGCCTATTATTTAAATACCAGTCAAACAGAAGTCTCGCCAATTTATCGACGACAACATCCCCATCGCAGCACGCAAATGTTAGCGCGATTATTGGGTGTCCATGGACCACAAGGCACACATGCTTTAGCCTGCGCGAGCGCAGCCGCTGCAATTATTGAAGCCATGGAATTAGTACGCAGTGGCATCTGTCCTGGAGCTATTGCCGTTGGCAGCGATGCATTAACGCGCGTTACATTGGCTGGATTTACCAGTTTAATGTTGGTTGATCCCCATGGCTGTCGCCCCCTCACTCTTGAACGCGCGGGTATGAGTTTAGGCGAAGGTGCTGCTGCACTGGTTATTGAAGATCCTGACCATGCGCGAAAACGTGGCGCAACAATTCAGGCAAGTCTGCTGGGATGGGGACAATACGCGGATGCATTTCATTTGACCAGTCCTGAACCTGAAGGATATCAATTAGAACGTGCCGTGCGTGATGCTATAAACGATAGCGGTATTTCATTTACAGACGTTAACTACATCAATGCACATGGGACTGGCACTAAAGACAATGACAACGTTGAATCAAAAGTATTAAACCGTTTATTCGGACAAATACCAACTGCGTCTACCAAAAGAAATTATGGACATACAATGGGAGCCGCTGCGGCAATTGAAGCCGTCGCAAGCTGTTTAGCATTACAACACGATACCATGTGGGCGAGTTGCGGTGCAGAAACTGGAACGCCAATTTCCGAAATTGAAGTGCTCACTAAAACGCGGGACAAAAAAATAGATGTGGTTTTATCAACGACTTTAGCATTTGGCGGTATTAATGCCTGTCTTGCATTCGGAAAAGGTGAACGATGCGCCTAAGCCGATTTGCCCGTACAATAGCTGGTCACGAAACGGATACTGATGCGTGGCCGTCCTGGGTGCCAAATGGTTCGCGGCGGCGTCTTGATCCCTTAGTGCGCTTAGCGACTGCTGCCGTTGACCGCATTTATTCACAAGGACCGGCGCTTCCAGATTATACGGCGGTAATTTTTGCGACGAGTTACGGAGCGGTAGAATCAACGCTCAAGTTTGCAAATAGCATTAAAACCTATGGCGATGCTGGCGGTAGTCCAACGCCATTCACCACCTCTGTTCATAATTCATGTGCCGCAGCGATAGGAGAATTACGCTCACTGCGTGGACCAACAACAACCATCAGTCATGGTGCTGCGAGTCCACTCATCGCAGTACGTTTCGCCATGCAATTAGTGGACACACAACGTGCTCCTGCCGCTTTAGTAATCGCTGGTGAACGACATAACGATTGGAGCCGCAACGTTGTCACAACGCTCACTGGCAGTCAGTGGCCAGTTAGTGATGGGCTTACGGCGATGCTCATAGAACCTGATGTTGGCCCTGGGCGAGAAATAAAATATGGTCACCACAAAGCTGATATTACTTTACACGGAGGCGCTTTAACTCCACGTGATCAGCAAATATTAGATGAAAAATTCTCCACTAACCAATGCGCCCCAACGCTGTTAAATGCCTGGTGGCCTGGTTGTGCTCTTGCTGCCCTAGATTGGATTAATCAGCAATCTTACAATATTGCTGAAATTGAAGATGGGCGATTAGACCAATGCTGGCTTGGTCCACATCACGTTTAATAAATCATTAGCGAATGCGTTCATAAATAACCACGACACGTTCTGGATCACCCTCTTCTAAAATAATTTTTCGTTCGCTGACAAAGCGAAAACCTAATTTCTCACATGCAGCAGCTGCAGTTTGTTTCTCTTCTCCGGCAAAAGCTGGGCCTTTAAAAATAATACAGTGTCCTGATTTACGGAGGAGATCTTTGGATTCTTGTAACACGTCAGCGGCTTGCCCCATTGCTCGGCACGTCACTAATTGGCAACGACGTCGCAATTCCGGGGCCTTACTAATAACTTCACCACCGCGAAAATGACTAGCGCGTGCCAACTTATTGCCAGTTAATCCGCAAGCTGCAGATAAAAATTCTACCTTTTTGCGTCGTGCATCAATTAGCACCCAAGGAATACGTGGCAGCCACATCGCTAATGGTAACCCAGGATAACCACCTCCAGAACCTAAATCGATACAAGGAGCGCCTTCTGCTAAATGGCGAACTCGCGTATCTTGTAAAATGGTCAAACTATCGAGTACATGTAATTTTAAATAATCACGAGGCGAGGTAATTTTTGTTAAATTTAACCATCGATTAACGCCAATTAAATGTCCATAAATTGCTTCCAGTGCGTTACGCCTCTCATCGGCATTTGAAATACCTAATGCCACACATCGCTGAACAAACCACGCCCAGTCTGCTGTATTGAAAGCACATGGTGGATGCAAAGCAGGATCGACACTACCAAGAGCGGGATCATCTGTAGGAGCATTTTCTCGTTTAGGCATGCCCTATCCAGCATGGGCTAACAAAAAATATTACCAGCAGCAGCCCCTACTAGACGCTCGGTAAATTAACTCATGATGCCGACACCATGATGGACGTCTTGAGCGCATTATGCACCAGCGAAAACCTTATCGCTCTCGCTACATTGACCGGTTTAGAAATCGTTCTGGGCATCGATAATGTAATTTTCCTCTCCATTCTAACAGGAAAACTACCAGAGGAACAGCGTCCGAAAGCACGACTCATTGGCCTCAGTTTAGCCATGTTTGCCCGCATTGGTTTGTTGTTGAGCATTACTTGGGTGATGGGACTTACTGCTCCGCTCTTTAGCGTTTTCGATCATTCTATTAGTGGTAAGGATTTAATTCTTATTCTAGGTGGCCTTTTTCTAATTGGTAAATCAACCCATGAAATTCATCATAAATTAGAAGGCCTTGAAGAAGAACATCATGCGAGTTCTAGTCGTGGAAAATTTGGCAGCATAATTATTCAAATAATTATTATCGATATTGTATTCTCACTCGACTCAGTCATTACCGCAGTCGGCATGGTTAATCCTGCCGCACATACCGCTGATACAGCACATGGTGCAAGTCTTGCCCTAACCGCTGATGGTCAGGCTAAATTAGCAGTCATGATAATTGCTGTTGTTTTATCTATTTTGGTTATGATCGCTTTCGCTGGTAAAATTGGTAATTTTGTAGAACGGCATCCAACAATTAAGATCTTAGCGTTGTCATTCTTAATTCTCATTGGGTGCATGTTGATGGTCGAAGGATTCGGCCAACACGTGAACAAAGGTTACATCTACTTCGCAATGGCTTTCTCGTTAGTTGTAGAAATGCTTAATATGCGACTACGCAAACGCACGAAAGCCAAAGTCGGTGGAATTACTGGAAAATCTAATCCGTCTGGTCCACCGACAGAAATTTAAATTTTATTGGCTTCGGCGAAATTGCTCCCATACCAAAAAACCAGTCAGTAAAAAACCGCTACATGGTTGCACCTGAGTAAGTTGATGAACTTCAGCCGCGCTCGCCTCAACGACCTCAATTAATTCTAAGGCCTCATATGAACGTTGTGCTGTATTTTGTAATGCTGTTGCCAACACCACATGCAAGCGCATGCGGCATAATCCAGGAACTGGCTCAAATGATTGTAACAGGCGACAACTACCTGCCTGGTAACCCGTTTCTTCCGCTAATTCACGTATACCTGCCGCACACGGATCCTCACCATGTTCTATGCCCCCTGCGGGGAATTCATGCACGAATGCTTTGTAAGGATGACGATAAATTCGCTCTAAAATAAGAGTGCCATCGTCTTTTACCGGTACCACCAATACGGCATCCCACGTCGTATCAATAAATGAATAAGTATAAGGTCCTTGATCTGTATGCAGATCTTCTTCGACATGAGTAAAGAATTTATTTTTTACAGGCTCTCGTCGAGAAATTATTGGAGGTATTTTCATGTACGTATTTATCGTTGGCACGTTGTATCAGCAAATCCCAATTCATGGTAGGCGCTAATGTAGGTAGCAGCAGACCACGCTTGGTATGATTTTCCCATTGGTCGACCAGTCGTACCATGACACCATTCATTAAATTCCCACTCATGTAACCGACCTTGTTTATTACATTCTGCAAGTCGCGCTAATTCATGGGCGGCCGCTGTGTGTTGGCCAAGACGATGAATGAATCGCACCCATAAACCACCAACAAAAGACCAAATCCCGCCATTATGATAATGATGCGGTAAATTTAATAAATTAACCGTATAATAAGGACGCCAATCAGGATCACCTGCTTGCACCACTGGATATAAATTAGCAACTGGCCATGGTTGATTC
>JAHEDF010000338.1 GCA_024641365.1 Planctomycetota bacterium
AAATTCACATTTTCGCATTTGTTATACGGTCCCTGACGAAAAATTGCGCCAAGGTGCAGAGTTATTATGCACCTTGGCCGCAAAATAAGGCTAAGCTTTTTAATTCAATTTGGATAAGTTGGTGGTCATTTAGTGGTCTTGGCAATATTTACTTCACCAGGAATAGCGGCATCAGGGGTAGGTGATACCGCAGATTGCTTAACAATTTGCGCTGGTGCCTTGCGTAAAATTAATATGACCGCAATTATGATGAACGCTCCCGCCACAACGGTATGCGAAGTAATGGGCTCATCAGCAATAAAATATCCTAAAATAACTGCTACGATGGGATTCACAAAAGCATACGTTGAAACACGAGCCATGGTGGTATTTTTAAGCAAAAATACATAGGCACCAAATCCGGCAATTGATCCGATCGCAGTCAAATAAATCAAAGCATACCACGAACGTACGCTGACCTCGCTAACAATAAATTTTTCACCAGTGGCAAAACCAGCCAAACCAAGACCAATACCGCCGCATAACATTTGTGCTGCTGAACTCATCCACGGTGACGGTGGTAACGGCATGGCTTTTGCCGCCAATGATCCAAGAGCCCATAAGATAGTCGCTAAAATGACGATAACTAAATAATAATATAATTCGGCGCTGTGAGTAAATGAAGACGGTGTCCCAATTAATATCGCCACACCACTAAATCCTAAAATAATTCCAAGTACGACAATTAATCGCGGTCGTTCGGTTCGCCCAGCTAACCACGGAATAGCAGTCATCCATACCGGTGTAATTGTTACCAGTAGTGCTGTAATACCTGATGGAACCACCAGCAGTGCAATGCTGATGAGACCGTTTCCACCTAAAAATAATAAAAGGCCACTGATTAAAGCCGATTTCCATTGTTGTTTACTTGGTGATGGAGTTCCCAACAAGCGCAACACCGCGAAAAAAAAACTACCGGCTATAATAAAGCGAATCGAACTCATTAACAACGGCGGCATGCTTTTTGCGGCAATTGACATACCCAAATAGGTGCTGCCCCATACGAAGTACAAGACGATAAATGCTATTGCTAGATGACTGGTCTTTGCTGGTAGAGGCGGAGAAAGTGTAGCCGTTTCCGAATTCATGTCTCACCGCCTCTAGGTATTCTTGTAAAATCTATATTGGTGAGTCGTTTCGTTTTCATGACGTCGTAATGCGGTTTAGCTATCCAAAGCACCGCTTGAATTTGTACGGCTGAATGAATGCGAATGGCGTTGCGTGTCATAAAAACTTCCTGAAACGAAAAAACCCGCTGCGGTGGCAGCGGGTCCGATGGGTGCATGAAGAGCGAATTGCTATCGAAGTCCACATCGGTCCCGCAGATGTACCCATTTCCAGGTAATCACGACAAGACGACAATGACGCGCAATGCTCAACATAAGTGGCATGGTGTGGCCATAACCAGGAAGTCTAGCGATGAGTATTCTGCCATACATCTATAAAGGAGGCGATATGCACACCACTCTCTTGCTTATGTAGGTCGAATTCGTCCTTGCACGGAGATGTTTGTTTCGAGAAAGTCTCGATCCGTTTCGACTTTTTGGAGTACATCAGATGGCTTCTTTTTCACTCTTACGGCGCACCGCTATCGCAGCGACGTTGCTCGTCGCAACCCAAACCGCAGCGATGGCAGTCGATGTGCTCTATCCAGTTGTGTCGGTACCAGCTCCAGACCGCGTGGTGGTTTTGACGAAAAACTTTCCGGTCGTGCTGAGTCTCGCGCACATTAATATTCCATCTGACGACGCTAGTAAGGCCGCCGCTCAAAAATATTTAGCTGACCTGCTCAAAGGAAAACGCGTCAGTATTTTATATACAGATGGTTTTGGTACCGATGAAGCCGGTGCCGCTAAAGTTCATTTCTTGATGGGCAAAGATAATGTGAATGCCAGTTTAGTAGGCGAAGGTTTAGCGCGATTTGAAGAGGGCCAAAAACCATTACCGAGTTATGAGCGTTCAGTGCGATCGGCAGAAGAAGATGCAAAGAAAGCTAAAAAAGGGATTTGGAAAAATGGTGACAAGCCACAAATGGCAAAAGTGAAGGAATCAGCAGTAGCAGCGAATAAGAAAGGACCGTTTGTTTCTGAACTTGATACGCCTTATTATTATGCGAGTGATAGCTCGGATGCGGCTAAATTAAATCCAAAACGCGTTATTTATTATCCCGATGAAGCGACGGCACAACGGGCCGGTAAAAAACAAAAAGTTAAAGTGGAAAAAGCGGCAATTGCTAGCAGTGGCAGTGAAGCTGATGCTGATGCGATGTACAAAAAAGGTGAAGATGCCTACAATGACGCATTGGATAAAGGCAATACACCAGCGCGCGATGAAAAATATGAAGAGGCGTATCAATATTTAACCAAAGCCATGCAAGATTACACGGCGTTGGTAGAGAAAGATCCTAAAAACGAAGCACTGGGTGAAAAATTACGGAAGTGTATGCAATTGCGCTACGGTACTGTTAAACAACGGAGATTTAAATAATGTCCACTATTTCGCATTTACCTATTTTAAGTCGAGTACCTCTTATGATGACACGTATTTCTCTTTTATTGTTAGCGATTTTTGCTTGTGCTATGACCTCATGCACAGGCGGTGGCAAACGAATCGACGCTCCGACAGCTGGCGCACATGATGTATACCTTGATGTCATGGCACGCAAAACGGTTCGCGTTGGTGTGCTTGCCGATACGCAACCATTCAGTTACCAAGTTGGAAAAATCTGGGCAGGTTTTGATATTGAAATTGCTCAAGGTATCGCCAATCATATGGGTATTGAAAAAGTGGAATTTGTTCCAGTTAGTTTAGATCAGCGTAGTGATGCAGTAATTAAAGGCGACGTAGATATGGTCGTCGCGTCCATGACGATCACCCGATATCGTGAACGACGCGTTGATTTTAGCATTCCGTATTTCCAAGATGGCCAAGCATTATTGGTAAAATCGTCATCACCAATTAAGAGTTATATTGATGTCGATAATAAAAAAGTTGGTGCTGTTAAAGGCAGTACCAGTTCATTCTACATGAAACAAATTAATCCAGACGCGATTGTGTCGACGTATAAAGACAATGCTGAGCTACGTGCAGCCTTAGAAAAAGGTGAAATCGATGCCATCACTGGCGACTACATTGTTTTGGTTGGTATTGCCGCAAATGCTTCCGAAGCAGGATCACTTCGCATCGCTGGTAATCGTTTAACGGTCGAACCATACGGGGTTGCTGTTGCTCCCAATCAATCAGCTTGGCGAAATGCAATTAATCATGCACTCATTGCGATGTGGGAAAATCAAGATTGGCACGCAAGTGCTGATACCTGGTTTGGCCCAGGAAGCAAATTCGCCAGTCCAATTGAGTTTGTCATGCCTGTTTATCCAAAATAAAGACAAAATGTCCTACAAAAAAAGCCGCGCATTTATGCGCGGCTTTTTTTGTAGGTTCTATTTCCCAATTAAATTTTAGGCCCAAGTCCCAAAACATCACGACAGTACGTAATACTGCGTTCTATTTCATATTTTTGGAATTCTTGGTCAGATTTGAAATCACCTTTACCCGCTTTTCGTTCTTTTCCTTTGCGCACTAAAGCGAGCCATGCGGCTAGATCAGCGGCGGTTTGTTGTGGGTACTGGTCAAAAAATCCAGGCTCTAAGTAATTTAAGTCCTTATTAAATCCGCCAATCGTTTCTATATGGACGGCAACGCCTGGGCATTGTTTTTCGAATTCGTCAAAAAAAGCGGGGAGATCTACCACACCATCACCCATTGGTACCCATTGTGCAGAAGCGCCTTTTTCTGTCTGCCAGACCATGGTGTCACGCAAGCTGGTGGTAAATACGTGCGGAGCTAAATTCCGTAGTGTGGTCATCGGGTTTTCGAGTGTCCACATTCCGTTGCCAATATCCATGTTAGCACCAACGAACTCGGGACCAGCTGCTTTAATTAATTGCAATAATTCAGATGACTGCATGTCACCGGCATGATTTTCGATGGCAATTTTAACGCCAAGTGTTTCGAAATGTGGTTTTAATTTTTTACACACCGCAACGGTGTCTTCGATGCGCGCTTGAATACCGCCAGGTGTTTTTCGATCTTTGCCAGTACCTAAAATAAAGCGAGCATAACGAGAGCCCAATGCTTTTGCCATGCGCATAGTTAATGCGCCATGTTCCTCAGCCGTGCCCCAGGTATCTTTGAATGAAACTGATGTCGGACAAATTGACCATGACCCTAATTCAATTTGAATACCTTTATCGGCAGCCATTTTTCTGAGGTCTTGCAAATAATTATCCTCAAATGATTCAAAGGCATATAAATCGGTAATGAATAGCGAGTCAGTTTTTAATTGAGCTGCATAATTAATAAGCTCAGCGGCTTTCCATTTCATCGCGCGCACGGCAAAATTATCATAACCTAATTTAATGCCACGATGGCGAACTGCTGAGGCTGGCGCTGTTGCCTCAGCCGCTTTGATAATTGGAGCGGCGAGCAATCCAACTGAAGTAGCTGTGGTGAGTGCCAAAAGTTTGCGACGAGAAAGTTGATGAAATGATGAGGGCTGTGTCTTTGTCATACGAATTTGTCCAAATCTGCAGGTTGGAAGACAAGGTGTGAATCTACTATTCCGTTTCGTGCGTGTGGTTTTCGTCATTGGAGGAAATGGGCGAAAACTAACAGAGTATTTGAAAACGTGGGCTTATTTTTCTTATTAAAGATAAATAAGCCTGGCGTTGACTCGTTGCAGATAGACCCTGCAATTAGCCCATCCAGGAGCTGTTTATGGCCGACCTAGATCTCAATACGCTTTATCATGCAAATGTGTTGAGCGATGTTCGCACACATGCGGCTGGTCCCTCTGGCGCACTGCCGCTCACGCATGATTTATTATTACATGCGCCAAGCGGTGATTTATTTGGTATGACGCAAAATGCGGCTATGGGCTGGTCGCCAGACCAATTAACGCGCGATCAAGTATTAATT
>JAHEDF010000339.1 GCA_024641365.1 Planctomycetota bacterium
CATGAAACCAATACGAATCATTACAATACGAATCATTATTGTTGAAATAAAATTAAGACCGAGTTAATTCATCTATGTAATTGAAGTATAATAATTTACAATAAATGCGATGTGGCAGTGCAAAATTAAACAAGCATACTAGTAAGCAGTGTATTTTATCTCAAATGCCAAGGTCAATTTGATTAAATAGCTTTAACTGAAGTATTAATAATTACTTAGAACAAATTGGCCTGCAAAAACCATCTTTTGTGACTTCTTCACGGTACCCCTTGCGTAGTTCCCAGCATTCTTAACCTCCCGCGAGTTTTTGCCGCGTTGGCGGTGCCGAGAGGCGGGAGGGCTCCTGCTGGATCGGCGTAGCTGGCAGGCCCTGACGCAAGTCAAGGAAACGACAGGACTTACAATATGCCAAAGCGCACGGACCTACAGAGTATCCTTATCATCGGGTCGGGCCCCATTGTTATCGGCCAAGCGTGTGAATTTGATTATTCTGGGACACAGGCGTGCAAAGCACTGCGGGAAGAAGGCTATCGTATCGTGTTGGTGAACTCCAACCCGGCCACGATTATGACCGACCCGGAAATGGCTGACGCGACTTATATTGAACCAATAACCCCAGCGTGCGTCAGAAAAATAATTGAGCGCGAACGTCCTGACGCGGTGTTACCGACCCTGGGGGGACAAACGGCGCTAAATACGGCGATGGCATTATGGGAAGATGGCACGCTACAAGAATTTAATTGTGAAATGATTGGTGCGACGCACGAAGTGATTACGCGTGCTGAATCACGCGAAGAATTTTCTGCCATTATTCGTAAATTAAAGTTAGGCATGGCGCGGGCTTTTAAGGCGACCAATTGGGATGAAGCACAAGCTGCCGCTAAGCAATTGCATTTGTGGGAGGAGAATGGTCCACAAGCAGCGATGATTCGTCCTTCGTTTACCATGGGTGGTTCGGGTGGCGGATTAGTTAATACGCCGGAACAATTTGAAACTATTTGCAAACGTGGTTTAGCGTTATCGCGCAACAGTGAAATTTCTATCGAAGAATCATTATATGGGTGGAAAGAATTCGAATTAGAGGTGATGCGCGATAAAAATGATAATGTCGTTATTATCTGTTCGATTGAAAATTTAGATCCAATGGGCATTCATACTGGCGATAGTATCACCGTTGCGCCAATTCAAACGTTAAGCGATCGTGAATATCAACGCATGCGCGATGCGGCACTCGCAATTATTCGAGAAGTTGGCGTCGAAACCGGTGGTAGTAATATTCAATTTGCGACGAACCCACACGACGGTCGCATGGTCGTTATTGAAATGAATCCGCGTGTATCGCGTTCATCGGCGTTAGCCTCGAAAGCGACGGGGTTCCCGATTGCAAAGATAGCGGCGAAATTAGCAGTCGGTTATACCTTAGATGAATTACATAATGATATTACGCGCGAAACACCGGCCTGTTTTGAACCGACCATCGATTATGTCGTAACCAAAGTGCCACGTTTTGCTTTTGAAAAATTTATCGAAGCAGACGACACGCTTGGTTACCAAATGAAATCAGTTGGCGAAGTGATGGCGATTGGCCGCACCTTCCGTGAGAGTTTGCAAAAAGCCATGCGCGGCATGGAAATTGGCGCATGTGGTTTTGGCCCGAAGAAAGATGATGATTTTGGCCAGCCAGAGCAAAAAGCAGACTTATTAGAACGCATCAAACGACCAACCTCTGGTCGTTTATTTGAAATTCGTCTTGCGTTCCAAGCTGGAGCGACACTCGAAGAAATTCATAATGCGACGCGCATTGATCATTGGTTTTTACGACACTTAGAAACCATCATTGAACATGAGGGTCGCTTACGCTCAATGTCAATGAGTGATGTTAACAGTGACATATTATTTGCTGCCAAACGCGATGGATTTAGTGACAAACAATTGGGCATTTTGTGGAAAGAAAGTGAGAAAGCTGTTCGCGATAAGCGTTGGGGTATGGGGATCCATCCCGTCTATAAGTTAGTTGATACCTGTGCGGCTGAATTCACGGCGTACACGCCATATTATTATTCGACGTATGAACAAGAAACGGAAGCACCAGAAACATCCGCTAAGAAAATTATGATTTTGGGCGGTGGACCAAACCGCATTGGCCAAGGTATTGAATTTGACTACTGCTGCTGTCACGCGGCGTTCTCGCTGCGCGAAGCTGGTTATGAAGTGATCATGGTGAACTCGAATCCGGAAACGGTGTCGACGGACTATGATACCTCGAATCATCTGTTCTTTGAGCCAGTTACGACCGAAGATGTTTTAGAAATTAATCGCGTGATGAAACCAGTGGGTGTCATTGTGCAGTTTGGTGGGCAAACCCCGCTCAATATTTCAATCGATTTAGAAAAAGCTGGCGTGCCGATTATCGGTACCTCGCCAACGGATATTGATCGCGCCGGTGATCGCGAGTTGTTCAAAGATATTCTCGATAAGATTAATTTGAAGCAGCCGCAAAACGCGATCGCCCGTACCTATGATGAAGCTATTGCGGCGGCTAATAAAATTGGACTGCCATTGGTCGTTCGCCCGAGCTTCGTGCTGGGCGGTCGCGCCATGGAGATCGTTCACAACCGTGCTGATTTAGGGCGCTATATTAAAGCAGCTATTGAAGCAAGTGCTTTGGCGCACAAAGCGGATGCGCCGATCTTGCTCGATAAATATTTAGATAATGCCATCGAAGTAGACGTCGATGCGATTTGCGATGGCGAACAGGTCATCGTTGGTGGCATATTAGAGCATATTGAAGAAGCCGGCGTGCACTCTGGTGATGCGAGCTGCGTTATCCCGAGTTATTCGCTGTCGATACGCTCATTAAATCAAATGCGCGAAATGACGACGGCTTTAGCCAAACATTTAAATGTGCGTGGACTCATGAATGTGCAGTTCGCCATTCGCAATGAAGAAGTTTATTTAATTGAAGTCAATCCGCGTGCATCGCGTACGGTACCATTTGTGAGTAAAGCAACCGGATTACCGCTCGCACGCATCGCGGCATTAATTCAATCCGGTAAAACGCTTAAAGAATTAGGTGTCACTGAACGACCAGACCCAGAACATTTCTGCGTCAAAGAATCGGTGCTGCCATTTAATAAATTCCCAGGCGTTGATACGGTCTTGGGTCCCGAAATGAAATCGACGGGCGAAGTGATGGGGATTGCGCCAACATTTGGTGAAGCGTATTTCAAAGCCCAGCTTGGTGCCAACCAGCCGCTGAGATTATCTGGACGCGTATTCATTAGCGTACGTGACGCTGATAAACGTTTAGCGATTGCTTTAGCCGAACAAATTCATGACTTAGGTTTTGAATTATGTTCAACACGTGGCACGGCGTCCGTGTTACAACGCAACGGCATTCCGGTGAAAGTGCTGAATAAAGTAAAAGATGGTGGTGACACCGTTTTAGGGCACCTCAAAGAATTAGCTTTTTTAATTAATACACCGAATGCCAAAGGTGGCCGCAGCGACGAAGGTAAAATACGTTCAGCCTGTGCGGTCTCCAACACTCCGTATTTTACTACGCTCAATAGTGCTGCCGCGCTCGTGTCATCGCTGCGACAAGTTAAACGTCAGGATTACGCAGTGCGTAGTTTGCAAGAAATGTTACCAGATCGTGGCGTGTGGCGTCCGGCGGCAGAAGCAAAAGCCTAATGAAATTAAAGTTGATGTACGGACTACAGGAATAAAAGTAATGGCAGGCGTTGGCTTTTTATTAATGATTTTAGGACCGCCTATAATAGGATTATTTTTCGGCGTGCTACAATTAATTGTCTATATGCTATTAGAAAAAACCGGGCGCATTACGAAAGAACAAATCCCCTTTTTTCCAATTTTATGGTTAAAGGGGATGTTAGTAGTGGTGGTGATTGGTGTAATTATGGCAATTAATGGTCATTTAGGTTAACGATTACTAAAAAAAATAGATATAATTGAATAGGAGAAACGGAGTGAATAGCTGATTTGTTCGGCTATTGTCTATTTTATAATCCTCCGTTTCTCCGTTCCTCATGTTTTATTTAATTTCAAATTATTTACGATTTTCCGCTGACTCGCTCCCAGATACCCAAGACATTTTCCCAGCGTCGCACAGTTAATTCGCATAAGAAAACAAACAATGTCAGCATCAGTAAGAAGGGGCGAAAGTCGATTAATGAATCGGCAGGGGGAGGCGGTTCTGGTAAATCATTTTTCTTATCATCTAGGACACTGCCGCCAGTCAGTCGCGCCACTTCATTGAGTAAGGCAGTATTAATAGTGCCGGATGCAACTTCGCTTCCAGGATTATGAACCAGACCAGCAGAAACCGTGTCGCCACCGGAACGTGCGCGCACTAAATACACACCATGTTCACTAGGACGGAATGTTCCGCGATACCGTCCTGGGCCATCTTGTTGTAATGATACGCCAATGACTGGCCGTAATTCACCACCGCGTGGTGGGACGTGGAAAACATCGGCTTGTACTTGGGCGCCATCTTTCCAGGTATCGGCATCCTCGCGCAGATCGGCTTGAATATGCGTGATGCTACCGCGTTCATCGAGTTTTAAATCAAGACGACGACCTTGTGGTTCGCGAATGGTTTCGCGAACAATTTGCACCCATAATTGAGAGAAACCTTGTGGCCAACGAGCAAGCCACAAACCCGACCAACGTGATGTGCAATCGCTGGTAAATGCCGATACTTTTCCAGTGCCAAAACGCCAATGCGCTAAGAGCGGATCACCAAGATCGGTTACTAAAGGAATTTGTGACGTCGCGCGGCGTAAGGTGCGCACATAACCAAGTAAATGTGGTGCCTGTGAAATATCCCAACCAGCGAGCATGGGATGACGTTCAACTTGTCGCGGTGTGAAGGCTTGCTCGCGCACTAATTTTCCTAAATGCGTCATGGCATCTTGGGTAAAAATGCGTGGAACTTGGCTCGGATCTTGGCTTAAATAAAATTTACCAC
>JAHEDF010000340.1 GCA_024641365.1 Planctomycetota bacterium
CGAATCGTTTTGGTTGTCTGTCGCCAACGACTGCCGAACATGTTGCAGAACAATTAGGATCTGAAGTGGCTGTTATATTAAATGGTGGTCCGTGTCGAGTTGGTATCGAAAGCACCGTTTTGCTCCCCGATCCTATACCGACCATTTTGCGCCCAGGTGGTGTTACGAGGGAATCTATCGAACAAGTTTTATGTGAACGAGTGATAATTGCGGGAAAATCAGAAAAAGCAGCGGCTCTACCGCAACAAGCTCCTGGTTTATTGCCAAGTCATTATGCGCCACAAAAAAAGTTGTTGATAAAATCACGTGCGGACCAATGGCCGTCAGATGCATCGGTTGGTATTTTGTCATGGGATGGAAAAAATATTCAAACTTCAAACGCAGCTTGCGAAGTGTTAAGTGCGAGCGGTGATTTAGCAGAAGCAGCGACGAACCTTTTCGCGGCCCTTCGTCGCCTAGATGCAAGCCCCGCACAATATTTAATTGCAGAATATGTTCCCAATCATGGGTTAGGCTTAGGTATAAATGATCGTTTAACGAGAGCTGCCGGTTTAGGATAATTACGCTAAGAACCGACTAAAAAGGCGCCAAGTCGAATCGTATTGCCTTTAGAATTGTCATTTTTTTCAAGCAATACACGAATATCTAATACATGGTCGCCTGGCTCGAGATTGTCTCTTAAAATAACTGCGACCGCACGGTCGCCTTTTTCAGTGTGTTTATCATAACTCGATAATCGTTTGGGTTTATCATCATCTATGCGCCATTGAATATCACCGCCATCTTTCGCAACTAACCACCATAAACCGATTGTTGTCCCTGTAAAAGGAAATGACAAACCGCTCTCAGGCGTAGTGGCAACTAATTGGTGCGGGTAGCGTCCGGCGAGTGGCTTTTCTTCACGAAACCAACCATCAGCAGCAATATCCCATGCATCTACAACTTCGCCGTGACGCACGATATCGCCATGTATTGCAGTAGGCATTTTGTGCGGTTTATCGGCATCAGTATGTTGTGCGATTACTACTAATGGGAGCAGTGATGTACGAATAAATTGAAAGCAGAGATCGTGCCCAGCATCTAAATAATTACTGCCGTCTTTGGTAAGGTTATCCCAAGTGCTTAAGCCATCTTTAATAATTTTCCACATGTGTTGGCCAAATGATAATGCCATAAGCTTGTAATGAGCAGCAATAATTTGATGGGCGAGAATAGTTCGTGGAGGATCATTTCGTGTAAAGAAATGTGATACCCATTTATTTGCGCTTAAGATAATAACGATATCGGTATTGGCATCGTTGCGAAGTATTTGCCGAATGATGCTCTCTAAACAAAAACTACTTTGATGTGGATCAAGCGATTGGTCGACGGCTGAAAAATCAATGAATATCAGATCGGGATGCGCCATTAATAAATCATTTTCGAGGCGAAACATACCATAGACGCTGTTCGTACCAGTGATGGCACCATTTACTTCTCGAATAGAAGATTGCGGAAACGTTGTTTTGAACCAAGCCGTCGTTAGTGCGCGCCATGATGTTTTATCTTTTTCGGAAGCGCCATAGCCATCGACGTGATTGCCGCCGAAATAACCAATCGTAACGGGTTTTCCTGCATTGAGCTTAGCGGCAACGTGGCGTAAAGGATTCATGTTGTTGGCTATCTTACAGCGTCACCTGGGGTGCGTTGCGTGAGAATCCATCATCGTGCATCAATGGTTGGCGCGCGATACGAGTTAGCATGGCAACGAATCGATCAGGAAAGATTTCTAAACGCGTATTCAAGTGCGTTGCCATATCATTAAAATAGGCCCGAGCGAGTGCTATGCGGTCCTCAGTATTTGTAAGCGAGTGGTGCAGATCACTGAATTGGCTTTGCGCCTGTAATTCGGGATAAGCCTCTGCTAGCATGCGCAGTGACAAGCTACAAGCGTTTGGATCTGAACCGGCTTGGCCTGGTTTAGTGACATGCATTTGTGAGCGCAACGTTGTCACCATGGTTTGAACATCCTGCTCATGTGCCGTTAAGGCCTCGACAATGCGAATCAGATTCGGAATTAATTCAGCACGTCGCTTTAATTCGACTTCAATATTTGCCCATGCTTGTAAAACTCGATGACGAAGTTCCGTCAAACTATTATAGACCATCCAAATCCAGCCAATCAAACAGGCTCCCAGATAAGCGCCTGCACTCCACATAGCAATGTGCACACGTTCATCAGCGAAAAGATTTTCATTTATTGGACCAGAATTGCGCGCATTGGTAATAAAAAAACTGAGGCCGACAATAACCACGCCACCACTAATGAGCCAAGCGAGCGAGGCGCGACGATACGAGTTTGCAACATCACGCTGATTACGCGTCGATATTAAAAACATGGGCGCATGTGCATCTGCGGCAATTTCGACAGTGGTTGAATCATTTTGAACCCGTGACTGCCCCATAACATAAATAGCGGCGTCCTGTGCTATACCAGTTTCTGTAAATCGCCGACGATAATCAGAGTCACGAATCGCCTCGCGTGGACCTTTGGCATAATAGAGCGGGTCATTTTCTCCACAGGTTAATTCCATAAATGTTTGTGGTTCAATTTTAGCGTCATGTGGATTTACCAGAACCTGTCCGTGATCATCGACTAACAGAAATGAATGGTATTCACCTCCGTCAGCAACCGTGCGCCAACCGCTTTTATGTACTCGTCGCGTTCGTGTTCTGCCTTTACTATCTCTATAAGTTTCAGTTTCCCAGCGTGACCAACGTTCTTCTACTGACCATGAATACCAAACACAGGATCGTTCACATAAATAACTTGCTAATGGATGAAGAATATCAGCGCGCCCTTCAAGTTCGACTAAACCGATGAATACACCGGATGTACGGCACGTGGGCATATCGTGGACCAAACGATAACGTCGCTCGGCACGCATCCCTAACCATAAAAAAGGTATCGCCAAAACCGATAAAACGAGTGGAATGAGTAACGCGAGGTGCGCATCAGTAATGGGCATGGCACAAGTCTAGCAGGAGTTAATCATGACACCACTAATTTGCACAACCTATGAACCTACTTTGTAAATACGATAATTTATAACGCTCATACCCACACGAAAGATAATTAGGATACAATAATTAACACACGTATATACGTTTTAGTTACAAACTGCCACGCTATACTTTAAAGCAGATTTCCGTTAGTGACGCACAGATATACCGGCCATTGCACGTATATCTTCAGCAGCTTCGGTTAATCCAATATTCAATCCGGCATCGAACATAATATCTGGACCAAAAGCAAACATCGCTCCCGCGCCAAAAAAAGCTTTTCCGGACGCGCGGTCATCGGCACTCGCTAAATTAAATATTTCAACATAGCCATCAAGATTGCCAATTATTTGATGCCCAACAGACAATGACTGAATAAATTGCGCAACATATCCATCATCAGCAACATTACGGACGACATCAATTTCTAGCATGACACCAAGTGTCCATTCTTTTTCAATTTTTGCAGAGAAGGGGAAGATAATACCGCCCGTCACTTCGCGGTTTGCGTCAAGCTGATCGCTATGGATTGGTAAGGTAATAAAGGGCATAATAGCGGCAGCGGATTCCCCGCCATCATTGCCCCAAATATTATATTTGTAGCGAATATCTAAATCGCCAATACCAGATTCGTCGAAGTTAGTTCCGCCACCAGTAATTTCGACAGAGCGATATGGCTCGAGTACAAATTGTACATCGCTACGATTACATAGACCCATTTTAAAATTAATTTCCGTCGACAGTGTTTTCGCGGTTCTATTTCCCGAGCTATCGCGGGTTAAACTAAAAGCCTCGACTTCTACTTGATAGTGACCTGCGTCGACGGTGTACGGTTTATCTGTGAGCGCTGGACGATCGGTGCTCATTGCTCGCATTTGCTCTTTGGGCTTTGGATTTGTTATTGAATACTCATTATTTTTATCTTGTGATGGACTCGTGGATCCAGTTTCTGCTGCACAGATGACGCCCGTAAATAGAGGCAGGGTTGCTAATGAAAGAAGCATGACTTGAGTGCGCATGTAGATTGCCTACCAGGGGTTATATTGTATGAATTGAGATCCTAGCAGGCTGCTGAAAAACACCAACCTGCTAGGTTTTAATAAATTGCGGGGCGAGGTGCAGTCGCGATTTTCCCGCAATTTATTACAACAAACTCTGAACCTAAGGAGGCGAGGCGGCGTCCATCAACCCCCGCAGGCCACTTTTTCAGCAGCCTGCTATGGCCGTAACCCGAGGATCAATTTTAGGCTATGTTGATGCAAGCCCCTGTGCGCCAATGCTCTGTTAGCGCGTGGTCATTAGGGCCGTATCAGGCAGTGCAGGGTGCGCCTTGGTAGATAATGCGAGGCGATTCATTGACCATCCAGATCCGCCTCGTAAGTATTTACTAGGAAACACCAGCACGTGCCAAGCCAACCACGTAAGTCAGCGCCACCAAGTCGATACGGTCAGCAACATAATCGTCGCGGTTTGCCTGCGGCCAATGCCACAGGGCATCGTCGCCAACCTTTACCAGGTGCGCAGCAATTAAAACCAACTCGCCGCCCATTGCCGCCAGATTTATTGCGGAAATTAGAAACCGATTCTATTTTTCAAATAATGACGGGTGATCAACAATGGATTGACCCTTTTACAGGCGAAGCAGTTCCTGCCACGCAAGGCCGTTTAGAAGCCGCACGTGCGCATTTAATGGAAAGTGGCGCGTGGCGTGATCGTGAGCCAATGCCGCTGCAGCAATTAGAAATAATTCGTTGGCGTATTGATTTAATGCGCTTACTGCCGGTCGAACCGCGCCTGCGTATTTTTGCACGTGATGGTCGCTGGCTAAATCCTTTTAATGGTGAATTAGTTTCTGATATTGTTCGAGAAGAGGGAAAAATAACGTCGCATACTATTACGGCGATGGCACGTGTATTAAGTGGATGTGAGGAAGCATTGGCAG
>JAHEDF010000341.1 GCA_024641365.1 Planctomycetota bacterium
CTCGTTGCCATACGCGACAACGATAATCAGACATTACGTGTATTTGATCGTCCTGGTGACCCCTATATGACCAAACTTCCCACGTTGTGGTTTGCAGATTTAACTGGCGATGGCCGCGCTGCCTTTCGCCGTGTTGAGGGAAATGATCCCGTTAGCACTCAGCCATTCTCAGCGACATTTACTGACATGGACTTTAGTAGCGAACGCATGGATGCATTAAAAAAAGAATTACACGCCGCATTGGTGAAAGATGGCTTATTTGCAGACGAAGCGCATGCTATGCTTGCGACATGGGAAGCCTCCTATTTTAAATCACCTGGTCAGCGACTTTTCTTTTTGGTGCCACAAGCGTGGACTGATGCCTATTTGCCCATGTCAATTTCTCAGCCAAGCACGGTAACCCGTGTCATGATAGGACGCATTGAATTAGTGACACCTGCTCAACGAGCACATGTCAAGGCTATAGCTTCTGGACCGATTTCTGAACCACATTGGTACCACAAATATTTAAGCGACAAAATTTTCATGTCTGCCGAAAATGGTGCAATTAATGGTTCCGGCTGGCAGCCTGGCGGACAAGAATTGTACGGAAAATTGACTGGCGCTTACAATGCCGGGGCTTTCAAAAAAAATAAAGTCTCCATGCCAGACGATTATGGTCATTATTTAGCGTTAGGTCGATTTCGTGATGCTTTAATTCTTGATGCGCATCGTAAGAAAGTATCCGACAACATAACCCTGTTTAAACAACGCTATTTACCATTTAACCAATAAACAGCATTGCCCAACCGCTTACGATAACGCATACTCGCGACCAGACTGGGGGCGAGTATGCGTTATTGCTTTTTACCGTTGTTGATTTTGTTCACGACTACGAGCAATCACCAACTGAGCGCTGCAGATCCCATCGACACCCTCATTCGTGAACGGGTCATGACCTCGCCAGCAGATCGCCCCAAAGAGCAAATCTATGATAATGGCGCTGTTATCATCGGTGATTTATTCAAAAGCCGATCACGCATGGCCATTGCCGTTAGCACGCAGCAACAGCAAATTTTATCCCTCGCATGTTTTATACATCGCGGTGGCGACTGGCAGGAAATTGCACGTTCCACATTAGGTACTGCTGAACAACCATTTAGCTATAGTGATGAATGGCCAATGACATTAGGCGATTTAGATGGTGACACGAAACCCGAATTATTAATTACCGAAAAAGGTGGCGGCGATAATCACTTGGTCAGTGTCTGGCGCTATAACGCCGAAGAACAAAAATTAATTAAAGTGGGATCAGGACTTAGAAATCCACAATGGGTCGATGGCGCGACACGCGGCACCTGGAAATTAGGTTTTACGCGGGGCGATGTTGGCGCAGAAGAGCACGCCTGGGTTGATGGTTTATTAACGCGCACATGGGTTTCTGAACAACGATACTCATTGCACGAATATTTAATTGGCAGTGGAGAACCTGCCGTTCATGTTGATCAAATAATTCGCGATGCATCAGGTATGGAACATAAATCTACCGTCATTGGTAATTTAGCTTCACACCGCAATCTCATACCACGTGGTGAACAACCGCGTCCGATGTCACTTCAAATTCATGATAAAAGTGGAAGCAAAAACATAACAGTAATTCCAAAAGAAGACGCTTTAGTTAGTGAGAATTTAGCACCTCAATGGGATGACATATTAAGCCGTGCGCTTTTTACCGACACCAGCGCGTTTACGAGCGACATGACCGTTACTTTAGCCGATGGTAAAAAAGTCGTTTTACAAAATATCGCAACAATTACGTCAACTCCTATTACTATGGGAAATACGTATCAGTTTTTTCCCATTGATGATGAAACAAGAAATAAAATTACCGAACCTGCCGATCTACCAGCATTAGCCGTTGCCAATCGTGGTACCATGAATTGGACACGCAGTGATCAAGCCATTCCGGCATGGGGAGCTGCCGCCTCAACACCAATTCCAACAATCCAAGCCACAAATGATACCGTTTTATTTATTCGACTTCCTAATTTTAGTGGTTTTCCGGTCGATCAAATCGAAACGGCAACCATCGTTTCACAAGCGACCATCAACGATAAAACTGTTTCAGTACAATTAGCACTTACCGTGGGGGACAAACCTGCTCGACCTGCAAAGGATGTCGCACGTCCATTGCTGCTGCTTAATCTCGGCAAGCTGACTGCAGGGACCTACACCGTAAATGCGGCTATTACCGGATTACCGGAGCCGCATCCTGGAAAAGTCAGTCTTACTTTTGCGGTCCCATAACCGGGCATTTTCCCTACTTTCACGCAATAAAACGGCTGTCCACCCGTGGCCACTTGCCACTGGTGGTTGTGCATTTTCCACCATGATCCCCCGCCCATGCCGGAACATACCTTTGATGTCATTGTAGTCGGCGGCGGTCACGCTGGTATTGAAGCGGCGGCAGCGGCGGCTCGCTTAGGCTGCCGCACGGCATTGGTCAGCGGAAATTTAGACACCATCGGCAAGATGAGTTGTAATCCATCTATTGGTGGTGTTGCCAAAGGACAATTAGCGCGCGAAGTCGATGCCATGGGCGGGCTGATGAGTTTAGCCACAGACGCTACCGGTATTCAATTTCGACAATTAGGGCTGAGTAAGGGTCCAGCCATGTGGAGTCCGCGTGCGCAGTGTGATAAAACGGCTTACGCAGCTTGGATGAAACAAGCGATTGAAAATTATCCGAATATTTTTCCTGTCCAAGGTGAAGCCGTAGAAATTATTGCGCCACCAGAACCAAATTCCGCACAAAAGACCTCCGGACTTCCGCACTTCCGGACTTCCGGACTTCGTCTTAAAGATGGTCGCACTTTATCGGCTACAAAAGTTGTCATTACCACTGGAACATTTTTACAGGCCCTGATGCACCAAGGTGAAGCGAAAACCCAAGGTGGTCGTATGGGGGATCAAACCGCCATTGGACTATCTGGGTCACTCGCATCATTAGGTCTAAAATTAATTCGTCATAAGACCGGCACGCCCTGTCGCGTGCATGCGGATTCTATTAATTGGTCGTTATGCACTGAGCAGCCTGGCGATAATCCTCCGAAACCATTTAGCTTTTTAACCGCCGCAATTACTGCTCCGCAAATTAGCTGTTGGCAGTGCTATACAAATCCAACAGCACACCAACATATTTTAAATAATTTACACCGCGCACCCATGTATAATGGACAAATTGATTCAGTTGGTCCGCGTTACTGTCCGTCTATTGAAGATAAAGTAGTGCGCTTTAAAGATCGTACAGAACATCATTTATTTTTAGAGCCTGAAGGTCGACATACTAAAGAAATATACGTGAATGGTTTATCGACGTCGCTGCCTTTAGATGTCCAAGATGCGATACTTAAAGACATTCCTGCATTAGCGAATGTACATGTGCTGCGTTATGGTTATGCCGTTGAATACGATGTCGTTGCCGCTGATCAATTTGATCACACCTTACAAGTGCGGCACGTACATGGGCTCTACTTAGCCGGACAAATTAATGGCACCAGCGGTTATGAAGAAGCTGCTGCACAAGGATTGATGGCGGGTGCTAATGCGGCGTTAACTTTACTCGGTCGTGAGCCAATCGTATTGTCACGTGCCGATGGTTATATCGGTGTCCTTATTGATGATCTCGTAACGCGGTGCCCCGATGAACCTTATCGCATGTTTACCTCGCGTGCTGAACATCGCTTACATTTACGCAGCGATAATGCGGATCGACGTTTAACTCCGCTTGCTGCTCGAAGTGGTTTAGTGAGCGCTGAACGAGCTGCGACCGTTGAGCAAAAACAACAACATATTCAGACGCTCGTTGCACGCGCTGGTGATCAATTGGCACGGCGCGTCGCTGGTGAAGCCTTGGAACTGGCAGAGACCATTCCGTTAATTGAAGGCATGGCATCAGTTGCGCCTGATATTGCAGAAGCAGCATGGATTGAATTACGCTATGCTAATTATTTAGAACGTCAGCAAGGTCGCATTGAAAGAGTGCAGCGTCACCGGGATTTACCGCTGCATCCAGATCTCAATATTCAAAATATTAAAACTATTTCCACCGAAGGCCGCATGATGATTGCAAAGCGGCAACCACGAACGCTTGGTGAAGCCGCATCATTACCAGGTGTTACGCAAGTCGACGTCGAAACACTGTATGCAGCCATGCAATCACGGCTGAAACACAATCGTGATGATGTCGCATCCAACGCAGATTCATAGTATACTTGAGGGCGTGTTCCTACAGCATACAGGCTCTGGCATCGTAATACGATGACCGTTTCGTTTTCAAAGACTCGAGGATTCCATGGAAAAAATTGATCCACCTAGCGCATGGCGCATGTTTCGCATTATGGGCGAATTCGCTCAAGGATTTCAAACACTCAGCGAAATTCCAAAAGCCATTGCCATTTTTGGATCAGCGAGAACCAAACCAGACAATCCTTATTATGAAGCTGCTGTAGAAATTGCGAAACGTTCTGTCGCTCGTGGGTTTCCCGTCATTACCGGTGGTGGTCCAGGGATTATGCAAGCTGGCAATAAAGGCGCGATGGAAGCAAATGGGACCAGTGTCGGACTGGCAATTAATTTGCCCATGGAACAAAATTCAAATCCATACATCAATTTAGAAGTTAAATTCCATTATTTCTTCGTACGCAAAGTTATGTTTTTAAAACACACAGCTGGCGTCGTGGTCATGCCTGGTGGCTTTGGAACTTTAGATGAATTATTTGAGGTTTCGACCCTCGTGCAGACCCATAAAATTGCACCGCTGCCTATCGTCTTGTATGGTCGTAAATTTTGGTCCGGTTTATTAGATTGGATTAAAAACACCATGGAAGATGAAGAGCACTATATTAGCCCAGGTGACCTCAACTTGCTGACCGTCGTTGACAGCGTTGACGAAGCGATGGCGGCCTTGGCCCATGTGACAAATGAGGTTGGACGTCAC
>JAHEDF010000342.1:0-4348 GCA_024641365.1 Planctomycetota bacterium
CACTCTATCGCGGAGCGGTGCCGCACCATGGAGATCGTGGTGGTGGTAATTATCCCGCGCATGGTGCGGCAGTGGTGCGAGCTGCTCGTGCGAGTGCGGCGGCTTTAGCGCATGTCCATCATAAGGAACAACAAAACACTTTAATGCCTGTCGTTAATAACGAGGACACGTTACCGTGGGCGGCATTAGCTGATGTTGGTGATGTGGCCGGATTACCAGCGTGTGTCGATGCGTGGGGGCGTCAGCAGGTGCGTGTCGGAGCGGTCTTGCCTTTAAACGATGCACGCGGGCAAGTGCCACCAGTATTTGTGTTAGCGCCGAATGTCGTCGCTTATAAACGCCTCTGCCAATTATTATCATGGCATCACGAAGAGCCCGATTATTGGCAGGCATGGTTAAGTGGCCTGAGCGAAACCTGTCCACCGTGGGATGGATTAATTGCATTGGTGCAGGACGTGAATTGGGCGCAGCGTTTGGCGTGGCATGGCGCAGAGGTCTTGTGGCGATTACCAGGGCGCTCTTCTCCTACTGATGAATTTCCTGATGTGGCTGTCCCTATTTTAACGGACATTGATGGCGGTGGTCAGCGTGCAGCACAATTATTGCATATGATTCAAGATCGTAGTCAGGTGCGTGCGCATATTGAAGCGGTGCGTGGCCGCGTGCCGATATGCGCATTGGCTGATTTGCCAACATTAATGACAGCCATTACTGATGACGCGATAACACGTGGTCACGCCGTAGCTAAGCGTTGTCAGTATGTTCCTGGTGAGCCTGCTCCCGATGGCACACAATTATGGCATATGCCACCGTGGTATGGTGATGATGCCGATAAGGAATTACGCGAACGTTGTCGCTATGGTTTGCATCAACGCTATGGCGGTGATGTCCCGCGCGGTGTACGTCCACGCTTGGAATACGAATTAGGCGTGGTAACGCGTAAAGGTTTTTGCAGTTATATTTTAATTGTCGCGGATATTACCAAAGGTCGACGCACCTGCGGACGTGGATCGGCAGCGTCATCACTTATTTGTTATCTTTTGGGTATTACCAATGTTGATCCGGTGCGTTATCGTTTAGTATTTGAGCGTTTTCTATCTGATGAGCGTATGGACCCGCCGGATATTGATGTCGATTTTCCGTGGGATGAACGCGATGATGTTTTGGCTGACGTTATTGCGACTTACGGCCGCGAAAGAGTGGCCATGGTCGCTACGCATCAAACACTGCGACGTGATGGCGCGCTACGTGAAGCCGGTCGCGTTTTAGGACAGTCACGTAGCGCTATCACGGTAGCATCACAGCGTATTGATTTAGCTGAGCGGTATGGTGTTGGTGAGGGGGCGGGTACGTCATGGGCTCAGGTGATGCAGGCGGCTCAGTCGATTGCTGGTTTAATGCGTGGTTATGGTTTGCATTGCGGTGGTGTTGTTATTACGCGTGATCCCATTCGTGATTATGTGCCTGTTCATCCAGCGGCGAAAACGGTGACGGGTCGTGCGCTCCCAGTTATTGCCTGGGAAAAAGATGGCGCAGAAGCGATGGGCTTGGTGAAAATTGATTTATTAGGCAATCGTAGTTTGGCCGTCGTTCGCGATGTTTTAGGTGATTTACGTGACGAAGGCATTGCGGTTGATGAATGGCGTTGGGCGCCGGATCGTGATTTATTAACGCTGCAATTATTGGCGCAGGGCCGTACCATGGGGTGTTTTTATGTCGAGAGCCCCGCTATGCGGCAATTAATTCGCCGTTGTCAGGGTATTGATTTTGATCAATTGGTGTTGCTCAGCTCTATTGTACGTCCGGCAGCTTTTCATTGGATTGGCGCCTATTTAGAGCGCTTACATTATTTTAAACAAACCGGTCAACATCAGGACGCATGGTATCCGCATCCCGCTCTACGTGGTTTATTATCAGAGTCATTTGGTGTGCTCAGTTATCAAGAAGACGTAATGCTGAGTGCTCGTGACTTAGCTGGTTTCGATATCGCATTGCAAAATAAACTACGCAAAGCCTTAGGCCGCACCGATACGCCACAACGGCTAGCATCATTAGCGCAGGCATTTTATCGCGGCTGCGAAGAACGCGACGTAGACCGTACCGTTATCGATACGGTGTGGTCGAATATTGTGAGTTTTGCTGGGTACAGTTTTTGTAAGGCGCATAGCGCCTCGTATGCGATGGTGTCATTTGCGTGTGCGTGTTTGAAAGCGCATAATCCTGCTCATTTTTTAGCGCGTGTTATTCATAATGATGGCGGTTTTTATGTATTGACCGCGTACGTTGAAGAAGCACGCCGTTGCGGTGTAACGATTCTCGCACCCTGTGTGCTGCGTAGTCAGTCTGACACCAAAGGAGAAAATAACGGGACAGCCATACGACTCGGCTTTGAATTAATTCGCGGCTTACATCGGCGCACCCAGGCAGCGATTATACGTGAACGTGAGCGTATGCCATTTACCGGCATCCGGGATTTATGGCGACGCTGCCGACCAAGCGCGAGTGAATTATCCGCGTTATTAGATGCTGGCGCATTAACCGCGATTACACCACAACGTACGGATGCCGAACGTGCGTGGCTCGTGCAGATAATTAGTCAGGAGCCACGGGTTATTGGTGATGACGATGAGCAATTGCGTTTTGATTTCGCACCGATGGGCGTCGATGACCCAGTGCCACCACCACGATTACCAATAATTACGCAACGCGAACGTGATCGCCAAATCTGGAATGTGCTTGGCTGTTTACCACGTGCTCATCCGTTTGCGTTATGGGATTTACCAACGCGTCGCTTACAGTGTCGTGATATTGGTCCGCATTTAGCAAAACGAACCGTACGATTAGTAGTGTGGATTATTACCCGCAAACAAGTCGAAGCGATCCAGGAACATGCCAAAGACGGTCGCTTGTTAGATGAACCGTTAATTAATCCGATGGCATTTATTACCCTCGAAGATGATACCGGTACGCTAGAATCAACGTGGTTCCCAGAACCCTATCGTCGTTTTGGAGCCCTCACCGAAAGTGGCTGTCCATTTTGGATCACCGCCCGTGTTGCTGTTGATCATGGAGAAACATCGGTGGAGGTAATGCAGGCGAGTGAATTGAGTTGTTCAGACGTCTTGTCGAAGAAATAAAAAATTATGCGCAGATGGCATTGCAAGATACATGTCCGATGATGATGACAAACAGCAAGTCACACAATAATTGCTCATACGCGCATGAGCGTATTCAATTTTCTGCTGTGGTTCGAGACAGCAGGAGAGGACGACATCAGTAAAACTCTTTCCTAACGCTTAGAGAAGGAATAAACACATGCATCGTTTTTGCGCAGCATTATTCGCGCTTATATTATCTGTGGGTTCCGCCTGGGCGGAAGTTAGCGTGTCGTGGCAGCAGACGGAGTCGCCAAACCTGTAACCGTTCGCTTTGCCTGGGATCAAGTCGCGAAGCCCAATTTTTCAAATAAAGAAGGCTTACCCGCGATTCCATTTCGAACTGATAATTGGCCAACAGCACCAGCAGAAAGCAAATAAGTTAACGATCGGACACCAGAGCAACCCCGTTTGGTGATAATACGCCAAGCTGGGTTACTCTTTTTACCAGAAATAAGGGTCAATAACAAAAGTTTTCTGTTGTCCTATTGATCAAATAGCTACAGCAACCTTGTATACGAATAAATCTATGTCAAAGGTAGGATATGCGAATAATCCTCTTATTATGTCTGATCTTTTCTCTCAATGCCGCAGATGCCAAGCCCGCAAATTGGGATGCAGTACCGGAACCAGCGCGTTTATTTGTGCAACAAATTCTTGAGCGAAATCTCATTTTAGAACCCGAATTAGACACGGAAGTAGCTCGTCAGTCATTTGCTGCTTTGGTCGCTGACTGTCAATCAGCCATAGCAGAGTCAGGGCACAATAATAATCCAGTTGTAAAAATTCAAATATTAAACAATAAAATACTAACCGGTAGAGAAGTAAATTATCTTTCCAATCAATATTGGCGTGACAGTTCCTTTGCGGCAGCACTATTACGAAAACGTGGTAACTGTCTGGCAACCACTACGCTGTATGTTGCAGTAGCACGAGCACTTGATTTACCACTGCATGCCGTTTTTGTCCCCGAACATGCATTTGTTTGTTGGTCGGATAAAAAAGCACGTGTAAATATCGAAACAACAGCACAGGGTGCTGTTGTAACAGATTATACATACATTTCACGCTTTGAAATAAATGGCCAAGATATTCAATATTATGGTTGGATGTCACCAAAAACAGATGATCAATTGCTCGCCGAATTAGACCTCGTGTCGGCCCATCATTTAGCTGGCCAGCTACACTTTGCC
>JAHEDF010000342.1:4358-4970 GCA_024641365.1 Planctomycetota bacterium
AAATGTTTAGCGTCAGCCTTGAAAAACTTACCGCATCGTCTTGATTTAGTTTTATTAAACTTGGATTGGGAGGCGAAAATAAGTGGTGATCGAAAGCCGCTTATTGAAAAAGCAGAAGCGATAAAAGCTGACAATAAATCACCGCGTGCGGCAGTAATGTCGGCATTGTTAACATTGGCAGGGGAATACCGTGCTCATTTAGACCGCGCCAAAGAACGGGCCGCTTTATTAGAAGCCTATCAAATGGCTCCGTGGCATGAACGTGACGAAATTCTTCACACCATGTCGACCTGTTTACGTGGCTTACGAGATCATAACGGAGCTGCATTGTGCATGGAATTAGCAGTTGCTCATGATCCGACTAATTTGTGGAAACGTGCTTGGTTAGCAGGCATGTTGTCTGAAGCCAACCGTCACAACGAGGCATTAACTATCATAGCGAAAGTGCGTGAAGAAAATCCGGAAGAAGTCTACTTCATGAATATGCAGGCGGGTATGTTGGTGCAGGCAGGAAAACGAGAAGAGGGCAGAAAATTATATGATTCTATAAAACCACCGCGCACAGGATTAGAAATCTATGAAACCAATCGTGCCTGGTTCTTAGCGGTGTGG
>JAHEDF010000343.1 GCA_024641365.1 Planctomycetota bacterium
GAATGAATAAACAACAAGAAGAGCGATTGACAAAATACAAAGCTGAACGTGAAGATAAAGATTTACAACATGCACAAGGTTATGCCTATGAATATCATAAGAAATTACTGGAGCATAAAACTCTTTTATTATGTACTTTTTCCAGCGACAATTTAGAGCCACAAGAAATAGCTGGTGTGCGTATTATATTATTGCCACATATTGATTACGAAGGCAGTAAGACAGCCCATGAACTCATTACCAAAAACGACTATAGTATAAATATGTTTGTGCGTACGTTATTAAATGAAGAAACAGCCGAGCCGTTACAGTCTTTCCAGTCACTTTGTAAAAAATATAGCATTAGCATGTCAGTTAATATTGGAAAAGACGATAAATATGATTTTAAATCGATAAGCAAAGACGATTATGATTGGTGGATAAATAGAAAGATATTAATTGAAGCACTCAATGAAAGAATTAAGTGGCAAGAAGAGTATGAGCAAAGTAAACAGAAGCAAAAGTCTAGATAAAAAACAGAATCCGAATCGCAGTTAAATACGAACCACGCTACAAAAAGAAGAGAATAATGGATCCATTCGATGTTTTAAAATTGATTGTAAAGATTGGGTTTTTTATATTTTTAATCATCTTTTTCATTGTGCGTTACCGCAATAAAAAGAAAGGGATCGTGGATGACGCCGTTGATATTGATTTAGATAACACCACGCAGGGGATGGTGATTCTGAGACAGCGTAAATTTTGTGGTAAAATACAGTTGTTGTTGGACGATAAAATTCTTGAAGAATTTAGCCTGCCTAAATTATCGGTTAATACCAATTTTACCTTAAATCCTGAAGTGGTGAAGGGGATCAACGAAATAATTATAACAAGACCCGTCGTACTTGCAGGAATGAGTAACGGCTGGAGATATCAGGTAATAGGACATAAAAAGACAGTTGATATAACGGTCTAACCAATCGTACAACCATACGAAAAAAAGCGATTTATCTCGTACGGAAAAAAGTCCTCGCCAATCGCATGAACGGCAAATTTAGGTGGGTAATACGGAGTCCGCTCGGCACCGACGTGTGCTTGCTATCACACTGATAAAACAACCATGCCTCTTATCAGTAGGAGGTTAACATGCGCGTACAGTCACTCTTCTTACTATTTTCACTATGCGTAGGATATTCAGTTTTATCCGCTGCGGACGAACTACCAACTACTCGCGAAGCAGCCTATGAACTCCTAAAACCGTTTACCGGTAAGAGCAATCCAGGTATCAATACCACAACCATAAAAGGTAAAGTAGTTACCGGTTATCAGGGGTGGTTTAATACGCCTGACGATGGTGCGGGTCGTGGGTACACGCATTATAATAAAAAAGGAAAATTTATTCCTGGGATGTGTAGTATTGATGCCTGGCCAGATGTAAGCGAACTGCCAGTTGCAGATCAATTTCCAACAGAATTTAGACACAAAGATGGTTCAGTTGCGAAAGTATTTAGTTCGTACCGTCGCAGTACCGTGCAATTACATTTTAAATGGATGCAGGAATACGGCATTGATGCAGCTTTTATTCAGCGTTTTGCTTCTGAAACGGCCAATCCCAAATTAGTTCATCATCGCAATACCGTGTTAAAACATGCGCAAGAAGCAGCTAATCAATTCGGACGTGGTTATATTTTAATGTACGATTTGTCAGGCTTGAAAAGTGATACCTTTCATCGTGTGGAAGACGATTGGAAAATGCTCGTTGATCACATGAAATTAAGTAAGGATAAAAATGACAAGGCGTACATGTCGCATAATGGCAAACCATTGGTGGCCATTTGGGGCATTGGTTTTAGCGATGACCGAGGCTATTCACTTGCGGATTGTGAAAAATTAATCGACTTTTTGAAAAATGATCCGGTGTATGGTGGGAATGCTATTATGATAGGTGTGCCATATTATTGGCGCGAACGTACGCGTGATGCAGTGAGCGATGAAGCATTGCATCGCATCATAAAAAAAGTTGATATTATTAGTCCGTGGGCCGTTGGTCGATTTAGTGTCAATCGCAGTACAGCCGATATGGTTAAGAAAACCATAGCACCTGATGTAAAATGGTGTGCGGATAATAAAATTGACTATCTACCGGTCGTATTTCCAGGATTTAGTTGGTACAATTTGCAAGAAGGAAAAGCGCAATTTAACCATATACCGCGACAAGGTGGTGATTTTATATGGCGGCAAAGCGTGGCTGCAAAACAAGGTGGGGCGAACATGATTTATATCGCCATGTTTGATGAGATCGATGAAGGTACGGCAATCATTAAATTACATAAAGATCCGCCAGTTGGGCCAAGTTTATTTATTTCAGAACCAGATATTCCTAATGACCATTATTTATGGTTAGCAGGGCAAATGCGTCATTTATTGAGCGGAAAAATTCCAGCACAAGACGAACAACCTAAACGTAAACCGTAATTATTTCTAATTTAGTTAGGACGCCACAACACTTTCGGTTGTGTATAGTCTAATACCGTTGCCAGCGTACCTTCACGACCAACACCGCTGTCCTTCATGCCGCCATATGGCAATCGGTCATCACGGCGTGTAGGAATATCATTAATAATTAAGGTGCCGACATTTATCTTAGCAAATGCCTTCCGAATAACATTTTCATCGTTGGTAAACAGTCCGCACTGTAAGCCAAATGGTGTTAATTCTGCTAAATGAATAGCGCCATCAATATCGCCATAGATATGCACAGTAGCAAGCGGAGCAAATACTTCTGTATCATAAATCCCAGGAGCAATCGCTGGTAAATCGCCAATTAATGTAGGAGCTAAAACACGATGACTCCAGGTGCCACCGCATAAAATCCGACCATTTTGCGTGCGATAACGTACCAATAAATCATCGATTCGTTTTTTCGCATCATCGCTAATAACCGGTCCATTGATGGTGGCATCATTATGTGGATCACCGCTTGTGATCGCATTAAAGGCATCAATTAAAGCTGTAATCCATTCCGGATGGTGTTCTGGAACAAAGATGCGTTGCACGCTAATGCAAACTTGTCCGGCATTAGCGCAGGCACCGACAGCAATTTTTTTGGCTACCGCAATTATGTCATCGACTTCATGTAAAATGACGGCGGCATTACCACCGAGCTCTAATAAAACTTTAGCGCGCGTGGTTATTTTTTGTAAATAATGACCGACCTGTTGCGATCCGGTAAATGATAACACCGCCAAGCGTTCATCTTGCACCATGGCGGCTACCTGCTCATTACTGAGATGGGCAAGTTGAACCAATTGCTCAGGAACATCCGTTTTACGTAATTCTTCAAGGACCAATTCAGCAACAGTGGGCGCTTGCGGTGATGGTTTCCAAATGACTGGACATCCGGCAGCAATTGCAGGTGCTAATTTATGTACTGCTAAATTAAGTGGAAAATTAAAAGGCGTTATTGCAAGCACAGGCCCTAAAGGAACTTGATGAATTTCTGCACGCCCGGCGTTATCTAATGATATGACTGTCGGTTGCAAACGATCCATTGCTTGAACCGTTCCGCGTATGGTACCAATGCCGCGTTCGACTTCAGTACGACTCAGGCTTATTGGTTTTTGCGTCGATGATGTAATGCATTGCGCTATCACATCACTGGCGCGTTCTAAATTATCTGCCCAGGTACTTAAAATATTTTTACGCTCACCAAGCGATAGAGGTTCACTATATTTTTGAGTCGTAGCCAATAAATCGGCCATACCCTAACCTTCGAGAGTGTTGACGATTGCTGTAATTAAAAAACGTTCATCTTCATCTTTAACACTATCGGCCTCTGCCATCTCGTTACAGGCTTTGATGGTCAGTGTTTTGATATTGTCGCTTTTTATGCGAGCACAGGTGCTCGCAATGAGATCTGATAATTTATTATCAGTACGCATAGCAGAACGTATTTCTGAAATACGATTACCAAAAAAATCACTTAATGAACGGTCAGAATCCCATTTGATTACTTTTTCGTAATGACGCAGTGTGGTATTTTCTTCTAAGGTGAGACGTCGATCAGCGTACATTATAATGAGCATCAAAATAATAACGGCTTCACGTTCATCTTGTGTGATGGTATGTTCATTCAAATACGCGGCTAAAGGATCAGTATGTGCCATAGCGCCTCCAAGCTTCGCTGCAGCATCATCACTGTCAGTTGAGCGCAACTAGTGTTAGGTTTCATGACTAAATAATGACTTACACGTCGAAAGCAGCTTCAATGGCAGCGCTTAATCGACTGGCAATTATCCGTCCTTTGCCACTACCTGTTCCTGGGCCAAGTAAGCGTTTAAAGCCAAGGCGTCGTGCTTCCGCTGCGCGTAATTCGTAGCGCGTCGCAGGTCGTAATTCGCCACCTAAACCAACTTCGCCGAGCGCAACCATATCAGCAGGAATTGGTTTATCGCGCCATGCACTGGCGACTGCTAAAGCAATTGCCAAATCAGCAGCAGGTTCCTGTATACGGGCGCCGCCAGTCACATTTACAAACACATCACAACCACCGAGTGGCATACTTAGTCGTCGTGATAACACCGCTAATATCATGGCCACGCGATTGTGATCAGCGCCAGCAACTTTGCGAACCGGCTGCGGATAATCCGTTTGGTTTACCAGCGCTTGGACTTCGACTAAATAGCAACGATTTCCATCAATGGTTGGAACCACACAACTACCAGCAACACCGGGATCACGATCGGCAATAAATATGCCAGTAGGATCGGTTACCTCAATTAATCCCGTTCCGCCCATGCGCAGTAATGCCACATCATTCGTTGAGCCATAACGATTTTTTACTGCGCGTACTACCCGTAAATCTTGATAGCGATCACCTTCAAATGATAAAACGGTATCGACTAAATGTTCTAATAAACGCGGACCAGCTAAATTACCATCTTTCGTCACATGCCCAACAATCATTAAGGCGG
>JAHEDF010000344.1 GCA_024641365.1 Planctomycetota bacterium
CCGGGGCTTTGATTGGCATTGTCCCCAAGGGGGCTCCCGTGATCCAATTGGGGCGCTTACTCGGAGTTCCGTATCAAGGTGATGATCAGGGTTCAGAGATAAACAGAAAATTCTTGCCGCAATCGGGCACAAAAGTGCAATTATGCTTTGCGTTTAAGAAACAAACTAAAGCAGCCTCTCCACAAAAGACAGCCTCACCATGAATTTTAAATTAAAATTATATAAATTGGCAAGTGCTCTTATGCTCATGGGGGCGCTTGTATCCTATTTCGCAGGTGCCATCTCTGCTGGAGATGCAGAAACCGCAGGGAATCAAAGTGTTGCCCCTAAAAATGCTGCAGTTGAAGAAGTGCCTGGTTATGAAACCCAAAATATTGAGGGGTGGACTCTGCGCATAAAGCAGGAATTGCGTAAAACCAATGAAACGGAACTCACTGCAGCTTTAGAGTTATTACGGCAACAGTTACAGGGTATTAGTAAAGATGTTCCCAAAGATGCGGTCACGGAGTTAAAAAAAATAACCTTATGGTTCTCTCCCCCATATTTTAAAGTTGGAGAAAGAGCGGAATATCATCCTGGAGCACAATGGTTAATCGCTCAACGACGAAATCCATTAATGGTGAAAGGGGTTGAGTTTACCAACATTTCTATTTTCCAGAAAGAAGTAGATCGCATGCCGCTGCTTGTTTTACATGAACTTGCGCATGGGTACCACGATCAAGTCTTAAGTTTCAATAATAAAGATATTATTGATCTGTATAATAAAGCGAAGGAATCAGGTAAATACGATAAAGTTGAACGTTGGAATGGGAACGGACGTAAAAATACTTTTGAAAAGGCTTACGCCATGACTACGCCGCAAGAATATTTTGCAGAATGCACCGAAGCCTTTTTCGGGAGAAACGATTTTTATCCATTCACACGCGAAGAGCTACACCGCCACGATCCCCTTATGGAGGCATTGTTGGAACAAGTGTGGAAGAACCCCCAAAAGAAATAAAAGAAAAACCCATGCTTGTCAGCATATTTAACGATGTCATCGGTCCGGTTATGCGTGGACCATCCAGTTCGCATTGCGCAGGGGCTTTCCGCCTCGGGCGATTAGCGCGTGATCTCATGTCACAGCACTTCACCGATGTATTGCTAGAGTTTGATCGCAATGGATCGCTGCCAGCAACTTATGTTGAGCAGGGATCCGAAATGGGATTGTGTGGCGGATTACTGGGCTGGGATATTATTGATGAACGTCTGCCGCGGTCGTTACAATTTTTGCAAGAAAGCGGAATTAATATAAAGACCGTGGTTATCGATAGCGGCGATGAACATCCAAATACCTATCGATTAACCCTGACTAATGATCGCGGGGAAAAACATAGTATTCATGCCATTTCTACTGGCGGCGGCATGTTGGAAGTTATTTGCATTGATGGTTATGCTTTATCTATGTGGGGCGATTACCACGAAACATTAATTTGGGTCGATGACGACGGCACAAAAGAACGTGATGCTATCGCATTTTCAATGCCAATAGACGCGGTCGAGCTTCATAACCAAGATGGCCGTAGTATGATTGTTGTTAAAGCACAACAATTTGTCAGTGAAGCAAGTTTGGAATCACTACAAGAAAATGGTAAAAAGCTTCGCGTTAGTTTTTTGGCTCCCGTTTTGCCAGTGCGCTCGCGAAAAGATATGTCGGTGCCATTTTCCACGTGCGAAGAAATGTTGGCTTATGATGCAGGAAAAAATACCCCGATGTGGAAATTGGCGGTCGCTTATGAAGCTGCCCGTAGCGGTTTAGATGAAGCCGCAATTATTGAAAAAATGGCTGAAATTATTCGCGTGCTCCGCACTTCAATTGCAGCAGGAATCGCGGGAACAGACTATGATGATCGAATTTTAGGACACCAATCTGGTGTGTTTCAGGAACGATTACAAAAAGGATTATTATTACCAGGTGGTCTGCTCAATAAAATTGTTCTGTACGTTACGGCTATTATGGAAGTAAAAAGCTCCATGGGTGTTGTCGTTGCTGCGCCAACCGCTGGCGCGTGCGCCGCCTTGCCTGCTGCAGTAATTGCCACGGCTGAAGAATTAGGATTAACCGAAACGGATATGGCGAAGGCGATGCTAGCCGCTGGTTTGGTGGGTGCCTTTATTGCAACGCATTGGACATTTGCTGCGGAAGTTGGCGGGTGCCAGGCTGAAGGGGGTTCGGCGGGCAGTATGGCTGGAGCGGCATTAGTGACGTTGGCAAATGGAACTTTAAAACAAGCCGTTACGGCATCATCGCTTACCTTTCAAAGCATGCTGGGATTAATTTGTGACCCAGTAGCAAATCGCGTTGAAGTGCCATGTTTAGGAAAAAATGTTATGGCTGCCAGTAATGCATTATCCTGTGCCAACATGGCTTTAGCCGATTTTGAAATGGTCATTCCATTGGATCAAGTCATCGAAACGGCGAAAAGAGTCGCCAAAATGATGCCACGTGAAGTGCGGTGTACTGCGCTTGGTGGCTTAGCGACGACTCCGGCATCTTTAGCTATTGAACAACAATTAATACAGAAAAAAGCGAATTGCGGTGCACCAAGTTGCGCGTGCTAGCGTCTAATTAATTATCACAAATAAAAAAGCGTGCCGAGATGTCGGCACGCTATTTTATTTCTTAGAGCAAATAAAAGGTTTATTTGTAATTTGCGCGCGTCACGTCTTTAGCGATTTTGTGGTTACCAATCCAAACTTGTTTTTGTGTTTTGATATCAGTCATTTTCAAGTCGGTCGAATAAAATTTTTGCATACGGCCATCAGCCTGGTCGTCTTGCACATTGATGGTACCAATAATTAAAAAGTCAGCGCCTGTTTCCTGGAAACTTTCTTTACGGGTTTCCTCACTGGCATTAACGTCTTGTTCTTTGCGTTCTTGACGTGCCTGATCGGTTTCGGAACTCGAAGCAACGGCTTCGGCTTTCCCACTATTGATCAGTGCGCGAATGAGATCATTGGTGAAGATTTCGGTATTTACCACGTCACCATTAGTGACGACTTTAATGCGACCAACTTTTACCACGGGTGGGCGATTATTGGTTTTGGCAAAATTATCAGTCCATGGGCGGCTGGTGCAGTCAGCAATCAAGGCTTCTGCCGTGACGCGGCTATCAGTAGCATTCCAATTACCTGACAAATCACGCACGGCGTTTGATTCGGTACGGGTTACTGTTGTGCCGCCCCCGCCACATCCAGTTACAGCGCCAAGGCTCATGGCGACGAGTAACGAAGCGAGGACAGAAGAGGTCGGAGAACGCATAAGAGGATCCTTTATAAACGTGAGACGCATATCGTTAGTCGGTGATACGATAGCGCAATGGTTCTGGGAAAGTGCGAACAGGTACAACGACAATTCGCCCAGGTTCAACGGTGACACCACCGCATTCAACCGGACCTGTCGCTGTATCGATAATGAGAGCATATTGACCAGCGGGCAGGTCGAGCAACGTGCCATTAATATGATCAGGCAGTGTAGTCCAGGCGCGAGTGTCAGCGATTTCGCTAAGCGTTGCCGCAGCGCTTCCGACTAAATTAAAAGCAAAACTAACAAGTTTACCTGCATCGCCTAAGCGGTCGGATTCCTTATCAACTTGTCGTGCGGCAATACCAACGGCTGCCTGCTTAGCAATCGCTCGCAACATAGTTTTGGCTAAGACGCCAGGTTGATCATCTTTTAATGTCGCACGTGCATAGGCATCGAGGTCGGTTAATACTTCTAGCGGTTGTTGATAGGTGCTGCCGCCATGTGCTGGTACGGCGCGAACGGTGCCAGGTGGTAAAATTGGGACATCCACATCGTGGACAGGAATAGCAAATCCCATGAACGCAGCACCACCAGGTGCGACTAATTTTTTAACCGCATCTCCAGGTATGGGAACAATGCCCCAAGTTTTTACCACATCACTACCTGGGCCAGTTGCCCAAAATGCGGTTAGTCCAATATTAAATTGGGTCGCGGTGTGCCCACGTGCTTTTTGCGCAGGTGTTGGTTGAAATGAATGACTCGATTGTGCTGCAACAACGCGAATATCTAAAACTTCAGGATGGGTAATATAGCCGACATGATTTAATACGAGAACCGACCCATAACCATCTGGCGGGGTTGCTGATTTTATGCGCGGATCATTTTCAGCTATTCCATATTTTTCTAAACTTTTTGAAAACCCATCAGGATCATAAGCGCGACAATGGCGGATATACAGGCGCTCCACCGTGTCTGGACGATGCGTTACTTCGAAGCGGAACGGTTGTTTGTCACCTAAAACAGTTGCTTGTTTGGTGTAACCGTCCATGGCTTGCTTGAGCATGACATCAGCAAATTGTCGATTCGCTTCGGCACGGTCTCCAATTTTAGGGGTATACGTAACTGCGGCTGCTAAGAAGCGCGCAAATGGATCATCATCATATCGATTACCATCTGCGGCCTCTTTTGTTTCTTGTAATTGGTTAATAGTCATGCGCCGCGTAAAATTAATTGCGCGATCATAATTATCCGCAGCGGAAACACTATCAGTAGCATTTAATGAAAAAGGAGGCGGTGGTGGGATGCTGCCATCTTTTGGCGGTGGCGCGACCATAATTTGACTAGGTTGATATAAGCCTTCACGTTGCGTGGCTTGCAATAAACGGTTGAGTGCCCGGTAATAATCGACTTGGGTGTGCTCAAATGCAGAACCAGGAAAATCACGAATGGTATCATTGGCCGCAAAGGTGCCGACTTCAGTAACCAAGGTTTTGGTGCGGCGCTCATCGACTAACTCGCCAGCGCGATCTAAATGGCGATTACTGAGTAAAATATTTCCAAATAAATGATCAACTAATCCGCGTTCCATATGCCATAACAACGCTTGTTTATCATTTACCGTATCTGGGCCACCG
>JAHEDF010000345.1 GCA_024641365.1 Planctomycetota bacterium
TAAGCTGACTGACGATCTCACAGTTGGTTATGATGGAATAGGAACTACCGAGGCAAGAAAAGGCAAACGTGTTCTAATCAAAGGCCGTGTATTGTTTGAAGATAGTCGCCCAACGGGTTCGCTGTTTGCGCAAACGGTAGCGGCAGGACTGCGCTCAGTCGGCTGTCATGTCATTGAAATTGGCGTGGTCCCGACGCCAACGGTTCCCATTATGATTATGCACCTGCAAGCAGCGGGTGGGATTCAAGTCAGTGCCAGCCATAATAATGTGGAATGGAATGCGCTGAAATTATTTGCTCCAAGCGGTCGCAATGTGGATCAGGCGCAATTAGATGCGGTGTTGGCAACTTATAATAAATCCGTTGTGTTTAAGGAATGGAATGGCGTTGGTAGTTATCGTCAACGCGATGATGCACTGGGTATTCACCGTGATCGAGTTTTGGCTTGTGTTGACGTAGAAAAAATTCGTGCAGCAAAATTAAAAGTAGTAATCGACAGCGTGAATGGCGCAGGCAGTGCAATCGCACCAGATTTATTAGCGCATCTCGGTTGTGAGGTAGTGCCAATTCATACGCGACCTGATCAATTATTTCCACGCGACCCTGAACCGACAGCCGCAAATGTGCGCGATACTGGCGCGGTGGTAAAAGCCGTAGGTGCCGATATTGGTTTTGTGCAAGATCCTGATGCGGATCGCTTGGCCATAATTGATAATACCGGTCGTTATATCGGTGAGGAATATACGTTAGTGTTATGTGCTGCTGCGCGACTCGCCGCGGCAAAAGAATCCGGGCAAAAAGATTTAGTGAGTTGCACGAATTTATCGACTAGTCGTATGTTGGAAGACATCGCTGCTCATATCGGTGCGAAAGTCGTACGAACAAAAGTTGGTGAAGCTAATGTGGTTGATGCGATGCAGGCACAAAACGCTGTTATCGGCGGTGAAGGTAACGGTGGTATAATTGATCCACGTGTCGTGTGGGGACGTGATAGTCAAATTGGAATGGCGTTAGTTTTAGAATATGTTGCGCGTGCGAAAAAATCTTTATCGCAGATAATTGCAACCATTCCAAGCTATGCGATTCATAAAGAAAAAGTAGCCATGGATCGCGCAGCCGTGACGAAAGCGATTGAAAAATTATCGGGGCACGCGGTAACTCAGGGTGCTGAATTTATTACCGCGGATGGATTAAAATTAGTGTGGAAAGACCGGTGGGTTCACATTCGTGCATCTGGAACTGAGCCCGTGAGTCGCATTATTGCTGAAGCACCAACGGAATCTGATGCTGTGACTTTGGCAACACAGGTGCGCGAAGCCGTTGGAGCGACGGTTATTTCAGGGCATTAGCACGTGCTCAGGTGAGCGCTGATTACTTAAGCCAGCGCCATACAAAGATTATTTGTTCAGCGTCATGACAACTAATCCGGCCGGTATTACCTCAGGACGATAACTCTGTAATAAGAATCGCATGTTGGGCACAATATTTGTCTCGCCTGTGAACTATTGAGCAAATTTGTAGCGGGAATACTATCGCTTCACTGCAACCAACTTACTAATTGCGTTCATAAAGTAGCATGTGTCGCTCAATTTAAGAAATAAAAGTTGTCCGGATCAGTCACCTCAACTTGCTCAACTTTACCCTCTTGTCTGATCTCCATGTTTCCCCACCCTGTGCCGCGAACTACATAGCCGGAGGAGACCATAATGAGCAATGGACAGACACCCGATCTCAATGGCCCACTCAAAAAATCCGCAGCAAAAGAACCCGAGAAAAAAGGATTGGGCGGTCCGGGTTTAGGGAGTCGTTCCCTCGGTAGCGATCAACCGTCCAGCACTCCGCCCGCGCCGGCCGCTCCATCGGCGCCAATTAATTATGAACTCGATGGCGATGAAGCAGCGGCTGAGAAACCAGCAGCAAAAGCTTCTGCTTCCGGTCCTGAAACAGAAGCTGCCTTTAATCCATTTGATGATGCTGATATAAAAACACCAAATCCAACTGCGGCTCCGGCGACTCCAGCGCCAGGCACCGGTCGTGTTGCGAGAACAGGGACGGGTCGTATCGCAAAAACAGGGACCGGCCGAATCGCAAAAACAGGGACCGATCGTGTTACAAAAGAATCGCGTGACTTTGGTGATAATTTAGATTTACCAGCCCCAGGAACTGCAAAGGACTTATGGACCTGTCCACACTGTGGTGCCAAAAATAAACCGCAGCGTGAGACCTGCCGTGAATGCCATAAGCATCCCGATGATCCTGTTGAAAAAATGTGGTTTCAAAAACCACCCATTCTTGGCGCTGTAGTTGGCGGTATTGTCCTATTTATTGTATTGATCATGTGGGCTACCAGTGTTGATTTAAGCCTTAAGCCAGCCGGCGTTATGGATAGCAGTGTGCGTTCAGCCTCAGCGACTGAAGAGATTATCGATTTAGGTGACAACCGTAAATTATTTGTACGTGGACAAACATCGGTTAGTGGCCGTGTGATTAAAGCGTCTGAATATCCAATGGCACCATGGTTAATTGGCGTAGCTTTAGCGCTTGGTGATAAAGCAACCAATGATGACCGCTTTGGTGAATATGAAGCTAGCTTTACGGATACCGGAATGAATGTGGACGCAGATAAATATACCATTTTGTATTTATATTTTGGAGACGAAAAACCGGAATTAAAATCAGGCGATTATTTAAGTGTCTTTGGTAAATCTGGTATTCCTGAACAAGATGCTTTAATTGTTAAAGGAACAGACGAGCGCAATAGTTACGCCATTAAAGTCCAGAAATATAAAACAAAGGAATAGCCACTCCGAAGCCAAAGCTCAAAAAGGCCCACACTTCTGGTGTGGGCTTTTTTAGGTGTCGGCATCAGCGACAAACAGAGCAATGCGTTAAAGGGCTCGTTGGCGCCCTTTGATGAAACGTGGGCGCAATTGCCTGTGCCAAGAAAAATGATCCTGGAAAGACGTGTGGGTTGTCACAGAGGTATTTCGCCTGCCATTGGGAACTGTATTGGCATTGATAAATATAACCCATTACAAATACACGGGTTAAAAAGTGCCGAGGGCGGGACTCGAACCCGCACGGTATTGCTACCGGGGGATTTTAAGTCCCCTGCGTCTGCCTATTCCGCCACCCCGGCGAGTGGAGAGACGGGGTGATAACGAACCTTTTCACGGGCTCAAGTAGGGGAATTGGTTTTTTGGGTGGGGACGCGTTGAAGGTTGGGGCAGACATGTCTGAGGAGATCATAGGAGCGGACGGCAAACAGGATTGCCGACGTTTCTATTATTTCTTTGGGAACTAAAGAAACACACTGGGAACTAATGAGCATATCACATCGAATCGCAAATAGTGCAATTCGTATCATTACGAAATAATATGAAATAATAGATAAATGGAATTACCGACTGATGAGCTAGCAGGCTGCTGATACTAATTCCGCCTCAAATCATCCGTAATGGCAACAAATTAACATGGAGAACCAGAGAACCGAAGAGAAAAGCCGTGCTTTTTTTCAATAACCACAAGATTTCCACCTTAGTATTTCTCCGTTTCTCCGGTCCTCCATGTAAGTGGCTTATTATTAGGATATAGTGAGCCGGAATTGGTATGAGAAACACCAACCTGCTAGGTTTTAATAAATTGCGGGGCGACGTGCCGTCGTGATTTTCCCACAATTTATTAAAACAGACTCTTAACCGAAGGGGGCCAGACGGCCTCTTTCAGCCCCGCAGGCTACTTTTTCAGCAGCCTGCTAGGCCATAAATAAAATAGCTATTTATTTTTGCTGCGTAACCATTCGTTCAACGCGAGAACGGACTGCAGATCTTTGCCAGACAATATGATGTTTATAATATTATTTTTAGATTTATTTAAATAGGTTATTTGATGTGTCTCTCCATTTAATGCAGAAAAGCAAACCCCCAATTTTGATTGTTCGCTGGGTATTTTAAACGGATCAATTGATAGGCCATTTTCAAATAAACCTGCTTTGGTGCCTTCAATTAGCTTATCCAAGTCGATATTTTCATCGCCGTTTCTATTTATTAATATTTTTATTGAGGTATTGTTTGCGCCATTGTTGTAGCTACGAATTACATAGGTATCTTTTTCTAGTATTTTCGTGTCGGGGTCATTTTCATCAAAGGGCACGACGATAGAAAAAGAACTCGTTTTGTCACTAAAGGTGCTTTCAGCTGTTTGTGCACACAATGTAAAGAATAGTAAAAGGATGATTGATTTCATAATGTTTATTGACGAATTATTTTCGTGGATCGGTTTTCGGTTCTTCAGCTTTCGGCTCTTCGGTTTTCGGTTCTTCAGCTTTCGGCTCTTCGGTTTTCGGTTCTTCAGGTAATTTTAATCGCTGATTAACTACTTTTATCCAGTTTTCGGGTCCACCTTCTTGATAGCCCCATTTCCAGCTATTTGGTTTCTCATTGGCATCGACAAATAATATAGTTGGATAGGAGCGTACCCGAAACTTTTCCGCAACGACTTTATTAGCTTCTTTCAAGCGAACACCGTATCCCTTATTCGGGAAGTCCATTTTAAGCAAAACAAAATGTTGTTTTGCCCATTCTTTAAAATCTTTGGTAGATAATATTTCTTTTTCTAATTTAATACAGGCAGGACACCAATCTGAACCAGTAAATAATATAAATATTGGGCGATTGCTTTCTTTTGCTAGGCGTAAAGCCGCTTGATAATTGGTTAGCCAGCGACCATCGATCCCAAATTTAGCTTTTGGTTGCGCAGCGACTGCCGAAATAGTTGCAGTTTCTACTTTCTCTATGTCTTCCTTTTTAACCGAAATAGTTGCTATCGGTTTGCCGGTCTTTTCATTTACTAGTTCAAGCGTTCCAGCGCTTTCATCATAATTACCTATTAATACGCGACCGTCATTCAGTG
>JAHEDF010000346.1 GCA_024641365.1 Planctomycetota bacterium
GGCGCCTGGGGGATTGGGCACGAAAAGTGGTGGAGCTGGACAATTTGCGCCCGTGCTGATGCGCGCTGCCATGGCAGTGGGAGTCGAAGGGCTCTTTTTAGAAACGCATGATAATTGGAAAAAGGCGCTGAGTGATGGCCCGAATGTGGTGCCTGCTAAAGAGCTCGATGCACTATTGAAAGATGTGCGTGCGATTCATCGCGCACTTGGGCGGAAAGCTCCTCCCAAGCCGAGAATGTAAACGGACGTTGTCCTATGCGTGCTCGGTGGTTTTTCTGTATCTCATTGAGCAAACAAAAAGAACGTTTACGGCCAAATTACGTGGCCGCTGTGGCAAATCATATTAGAAAATTAGGACATATTTCAGTCAGATTGCTGATTATGGGCGAAAATGTGAGTTTGGTGACAACTACCTGACCAAGCGGGTGATGTACCAACACTAGGATTCTCCATACTTTTAAGGTAATACAGTGGTAATGTGATGGTATATCTGGTAAAGCGTACGAGGTGGGGTCCGATGAAAAAAATATGTCGTAATTCGCTTGTTAACTCGCTTGTTAACTTTTGTGTGACAACGCTCGCTTTGACCTGTGTAACGGTTGGAGCGACTGCGTGGGCTGTTGAACAGTCACAAGCAGCTGGCGTGACGGTAGCTGAGCTTAAAAGCCGGATGAAATCTTTGACCAATGAAGCCTTGAAAGCGGGCGATTTATGGACAGCCATTCAAGCAGATGCCTATAGTAATATTAAATTAGGTGTACGCACGAATGGCGTTTTAGGAAAAAGCGCAATCATAGGAAATCCGCTATTTGCATTCCCACATTTAATTAATGCCTATTGGGATCGTGGTGATCGAATTATAGTCGTCTCAGGATCACGCGTCTATTTATTATCTCCAGATGGTTATCCGTTAGGCGTTTCAATTCCGTTAAAAATTACACCAACTTATTCGTCTCTCAATGAAGATGGTCGTTACTTAGCTATGATCCAAAGGATCAATTGGCCTAAATATATTTTTAAAATAGTGGTAATAGACATGACCGATAATAGTGAAGCATGGTCAGCGGAATTAGAGCTCACTCGTGGTGAATATTTATCTGGTCCAGTTCGCGTGTCCCAAGAGGGGCATGCGGTAGCATTTGCTATTGAGAGGGCAGAAACAGCGCCGTTTTTGCAAGTCGTGCGATCAAATGGCAATAACAGCAAAATTCCGGGGTATTATCGAGCAAACATGGTTGGAGCTGAAGCTAAATGGGGCATTGCTGAACCAAATTCTAATCGCACCGACGAGACGAACTTATTATCGGTGCTTATTCCTGGGCAAGTGGTTACAGTGAATAAAACAGCAAATTCTCGAGGTATTGCTGCGATTCTTACGGATGAGCCTGCGCCAAAATTAAAAATAGTCTCTCAAGAAGGAGAGATCCGAGAATTACCGCAGCCCATGCGTTTTTCTAAAACAGGTCTCCTTTTATCGACGGGTGACTGGTTAGTTGCCGCGAGTGGTAAAATTGCAGTGCCAGAAACGCCAACAAGCCCAGCGCCTGAAGCAGCACCTGATTTATTGGGACAGGCAGCGAAACCACCAGCAGAGAAATTTGATTTGTTGGGACAGCCAATCGAACCAGAAGCGCCTACCGTAAATATGTCTCAGGCACAGCCCTACACCTTGGCGTGTTATTCTTGGGCAGATTTAGTAAATTCGCCAACGGCAGCGCCAAAACATATGATTGCCGGCACCGTTGTTAGCAGCAATACCACACCTGGGTTAATTTACGTTTTGAATGATGGCAAAGCACAGGCCATTAATTTAAATGACAATCCATTACAGCCGCGTGCTATTGGTACTTTAGGCAAGGTCATTGATATAGATATGGAACGTGGGCAACTCATTCTTTCATATACAGGAGATAAAAGACAAATATTTAATGAAGATGGAGCCGAATTGTGGTCTGGTGTTGCGCGAAAATTAAGAATGCTAGATGCGCGTCATGCTGTGGTTCATAGCGCGGAGGGAAAGACCGATTTAGTGCATCTTGCTTCGGATGTCGCCCAAAGAAAAGAGTTGAATCTCGATATTCCAGATAAGACATATTATTCTTTTGAATATGATCGCTACGATCGACGCGTCGTGGCATCAGCAGACAGTCGTACGTGGATAGAATATGATCCATTAACCGGCAAACGCATTGCTGCGCATGTAAAAGAACGACGTAAGCCAGAAATTCCTTCATGGGGAACGCCGTATGGCCGTTTTAGCGTGCAAGCAGCGCGCTTAGTTGAGCGTAATGCTCCGCCCCCAGCAGATCCGTCTTTTCAATGGAATCCACGTGATGCGTGGCGCATTAATAATACGTTGCTGGTGTTAGATCATCATGGACAGGTATATGTCAGTGGAAAGAAGCGCGGTACCTACACCACCATTGGCAGCGTGGACTGGGCTGATCGATTTGGTTTTTCTAATAGTGAATTAGGAATTATTAATGTTGTTGATACAGCAGCGGCTTTCTTTGCTGCAGGTGCATCAGGTCCTGTTTTGTCGCCAGCTAAATATGGAAATGATATAAAAATGGAAGAAATGCCTGAAGGTCCTTGGCGCATAAAAAGAAACTTTTATATCCCGCCTCGCTCCGCGCCGTACATATTTGATCCAAGTACCTGTGGCTTTTCACCGCGCGTATTGCGAAGTCCCATTGGTGGGAGCACCCAAAATATGTTATTGGTTACCGACTCCTTGATTATTGATGTAGATGTCAAATTAGGAATGGCACTTGGGGTCAATGATAAAAATGCGTTGCGTGACAAAGACGAATAAAAACAGGCTGGGTTCTTAAAGTGCCTTTCTCTGTCTGGTCAGAGAGACGCTTTCTTCTGCGCGAATTGCCCACACCATGTTGGCCATGAATATCCTGCTTGGCATCAGTGGCGGCATTGCAGCTTACAAAACACCGGAACTCGTTCGGGAATTTCGCCAGCGTGGGCACACGGTGCGATGTGTACTGACAGCAGCTGCCACCCATTTGGTAAGTGCGGAAGCATTAGCAGCAGTCAGTCAGCAACCTGTGGCCACGAGCGCATGGGTAACCGATGGCAGCATGCCACATATAGATTTGCCACGTTGGTGCGACGCATTTATTATTGCTCCAGCGACAGCAGATATTTTAGCGCGCTGCGCATTGGGATTAGCGGATGATTTATTAACCACGGCCTATTTAGCATTAGAACCTGGCCGCCGCGTCATTTGTGCACCAGCAATGAATACGCAAATGTGGAATAAACCGATTGTCCAATCACATGTAGCGACATTAAAAAAAGCTGGTGTCACAATATTAGATCCAGTGCCCGGTAATTTAGCATGTGGTGAACAGGGCGTCGGCGCGATGGTCGAGCCATCCGTTATAGTCGGAGCAATTAGTTAATGACCGGTAAGGCGGCTGCTTCGTCGTCGCCAGTACAATGGTGGTGGCGACTGACCTTTTTTAGTTTTTTATTAGTGTTCGCTTTGCCGTTGGTCGTCGTGCTTATTGCACATCGTGTTTGGATTCGTCGTAAAGGGATGGTTGGTTTAACAGAAAAATTAACTGGCCGTGGTCGGTCCCTGACGCCAGGGCAAATTATGGTACATGGTGTGAGCCTCGGCGAAGTGAATTTAATGCGACCATTATTACCACATTTGGAAAAACAATTAGGTGGTCATTGTTTATTAACCACCACAACAGAAACAGGCCGCGCACGTTTAGATGAAATTTTCCCAGACCGTGAACGTGCATTTTTACCACTCGATTTTCCATGGGCGGTATTATCATTTTTACGTCGTGCAAAACCGCGACTCGTTATTTTATTGGAATTAGAAGTCTGGCCCGTCTTACTATGTGCCTGTCACTTACGCGGAATTCCAGTGATGTTACTAAATGCCCGCGTGAGCGAAAAAAGTTATCGGGGTTATCGCCGTGCCGGTGCCTTGTTACGCCCTTTACTCAGCTCAATTGCTTTGGCTTTAGGGCAAAATGCGACTTGGAGTTCCCGATTAATTGGCATTGGTGTGCGTCGGCACAATGTGGTGGTTAGTGGTTCTATGAAAGCCGACATGGTGGCTCGAGTAGATTTAAGTGTTGCTCAACAATTTGCTCATGATGTTGGTTTACAACCAGTAAAGCCAATTTTATTGATATCATCTACTAGTGCAGGTGCCATTAACGAAGAGCAATTTTTATTACAAAATCAGTTAACAAATTGGCAGCAGCGTGGTTGGCAGGTTGTGGTTTGTCCGCGCCATCCAGAGCGAGGTGAGGAAATAGCGACATTCATAAAGGATCAAAAATGTACGGCAAAACGCACGTCGCTTGGGCAAACGATTAATAATCCTGTCGATATTTTAATTGTTGATCAAATTGGAAAATTGGCGGCACTTTATGCGTGGACAGCTCATGTAAAAGGAATTGTTATTGTTGGTGGTAGCTTTGGCTCAGGGCGCGGCGGACAAAATATGTTGGAGCCAGCCGCAGCAGGTTGTTGCACCGTTGTTGGTTGGGACACACGTAATTTCCCTGATGCGATGGCATTGTTGCGTGATGAAGCAGGCATAATCGAAGTAGATGAAAAAAATTGTCAGCAAACAATAATTGCTTTAGCAGGCGATGTCGAACAACGACAGCAATTAGGCGCACGTGCGCAACGCGCATGGGCTCGCGGGCGTGGCGCTGTCGAACGCAGCGCACATTTAGTGCAGCAACGAATTGCGGCTATGCGGATGGAACGCCGCACTGCTGATTGAATAATGTAGATGAAGACCACCATCGCTCGCGAGGAGAACTCCCATGGCTGATCTTCCGCTTATTACTGTATTGGGTGGCTTATTAGCAGTACCGTGCATTATCGCTATTACCCAGGGTG
>JAHEDF010000347.1 GCA_024641365.1 Planctomycetota bacterium
ACAAAATAATATGCCGTTTGATTTAGGCATGATTTTCCTCGTGTTGTTGTGCGGTCTTTTCAGTCGATGCATCCTCATGAGCATGCGATTGCTGGCATGCCACTACCATCCAAGCGGTATCCATATCTAAAATTGTTGTCGATGCTGATGTTGTTGGTTCGTAGGTCATGCCGCACCTTCTGTCTGCCATCGCCATGCTTTGTCACTACGCACAGCTGCACCTATACGACTTGAAGTTGTGCGTTGCGTTGAGCGCACATTGGCTTGTGCAACAACATCAATGACACCCACTAAAGCTAAACAAATTAATACACTCGAGCCACCGTAACTAATAAATGGTAATGTAAGACCCTTGGTTGGTACGGCACCAACAACAACTAGCATATTCCAAAACGCTTGCGTACCGATGACAAAAGTTGCTCCGACGGCTAATAAACGCAGATACCGATCCTTGGCTTGGGCTGCAATCATCATGCCCGTGAACACTAATGCTAAAAATGCTGCTGCTACACCAAGCGCACCAACTAATCCCAGCTCTTCACAAATAACGGCATAAATAAAATCAGTGTGCTTTTCTGGCAAAAAAGACAACTTTGCCGTGCTTTGCCCGAGCCCCACACCAAATAATCCCCCACTACCAATTGCAATAAAACTCTGTCGCAAATGATAACCTGCTGGACCTTCTGCATTCCATGGATCTATAAAAGCCAATAAGCGATCACGGCGATACGAAACTTGGTAAACGGTGTAATATAATATGGCTGGCGCTGACAAAACACCAAGACCAACTAAATACCACCACGGTGCGCCCGCAAATAAAATCATGGCACACAACACGATACCCATAACCACGACAGAACCTAAATCTTTCGTCAAGTACACCATTCCACCAACCAAAGCGAAACCGACTAATGGTAAAACGACACCATACCAAGTTGAACGTACACGTTCAGCAACCCGAGTTAAATGCCACGCCGCTGCCAACACTAAAGCAAATTTCGCTAACTCAGCAGGTTGTAAATTAATTGGTCCTAAATCAATCCACCGTCTCGCACCATTAATTTCTCGACCAATAACATGTACTAATGCCAATGAACCTAAACTTAAAACTACCACGAGCGCAACGACCCATCCTTGACGTAAACGGTGCGCACCCATGCCGCTAATAACCATCGCAACGCATGCGCCTGCAGCCATTGCAATGGCTTGCTTAATTAAAAATGAATAGGTTATGCCACTGTTGCCAGCCGAAATAACATTCGTGCCCATCGCTGTGGTTGAAGTGATCATCACCAAACCGAAACAGCATAAGCCAACAACGATAAACCATAATTGTATGCGCAACCAACGAGCCGTCATGCTACCTCCTCTGCTGCCTGTTGATGAATGCGCTGAAGGCGTTCTTCGTCCTCATTCATGCGGAGATCCATTAAGTCGTCATCCACTTTATTATCTTCTTTCTCGACTTCTTTCATTTTGATGATGGTCGTTGTCATACGGTCACCGAACTTTCAGCGTCGCCAAGGCGACGAGTGCGAACAAAGCGGCAACGATCCAAAATCGTAGTACGATTTTAGATTCTGGCCAACCTTTGTACTGGAAGTGATGATGAATTGGTGCGCATAAAAATACGCGCCTGCCACCAAATAATCGGAAACTAATTATTTGAATTGCCACGGAACCCGCTTCGACCACAAAAATAATACCAACTAATAAAATGAGAAATTCTTGTTTAGTGCTGAGAGCCGCTAATCCCAATGCGCCACCTAAGGCTTGGGAACCAGTATCACCCATAAACACTTCGGCAGGCGCACAATTGAACCATAAGAAACCAAGACACGCACCAGCCATTGCAGCGCAGAAAATTGCCACTTCTTGGCCGCCAGAAATATATAACACCTTTAAATAATCAGCCGTATCAACGCGACTGGTCAAATAGGCTATGACCATAAAGGCGAGTGCTGCAATCAACATGGTGCCACCTGCCAATCCATCCATGCCATCAGTAAAATTAACCCCGTTAGCACATGCGCTGGTCACAAATACAACCCATAAAATAGACCACAGGCCTAGATTCAGCGCGTATTCAACAGGAACAAATGGAAATGATAATTGATGAACGCCAAGTCGAACAATAAAGCTGTCATCGCCGAGCCATTTTTTATACCAATCTACAGGAAATCCTGCAGGACGATCTGCTGCCGTTAGTAATTGGTCGGCGATGCCTTGGTTTATCATGTATAAACCAATTCCGCAAATAACGGCGGCACTTAATTGAATGCCTAATTTTACAAAAAGAGGAGTACCCTTTGCTCCTTTAAATATCTTTGTGCGATCGTCTAAATAACCAACGAGGGCAAAAGATAATAAGCCGAAAACTAATACCCAGGTTCGTAAGCTACCAGGATCGCACCATAAAATTGCCGTAATGCTAATAACCATAACTAATCCAAGACCGCCCATGGTTGGCGTGCCTTTTTTCCCTTCACGCATTGCATCAACAACGGTAGCGCCATCACCTTTTGCACCTGATTCGCCAAATTTTTTCCGTTTTAACCAGCGAATAAGTGGCGGCATAACGAACAACATTAAAACAAATGCGGTAAAGGCGGCACCCACTGCACGCGTCGACACATATTCAAATAAGCGTAATGGTCCCCACTGTAATCCCAACTCAGCTAAAATTTCCGGCAGTAAAGTCATCATACGACACCACCATCCAACAACGTCTGCACGACAGCGTCTAAGCCAACAGAACGACTTGCTTTAAATAAAATAGTTTGTGGGCCAGATGACAAATGCGTTTTAATTAATCCAACCGCTTGCATGCGATCAGTTGCATGCTGCCAGTGTTTACCCTGTGCTTGTTCATAACCTGCACCAATTAATTTTCCGTTTTCACCGACGCTAATTAATGGCAATTCTAATTGCGCGACTAATGCACCAACATCACGATGTTCCTGGTCACTTGCGGTGCCTAATTCTCCCATAAATCCAAGAACCGCTAATTTATTGCCTGAATAATTATTCAAAACTTGTAATCCGGCTGCCATGCTTGCTGGATTCGCGTTATACGTGTCATCTATTAATAAGTGCTGGCCACAGCGACGAGGTACTAAGCGCCCTGCAACAGGTGCCGATTTTTGCAATCCTGTTAATACCGCTTGTGGATTTGCCCCCGCTGCAACAACAGCATGAAATGCAAGCGTCGCATTTGCTAAATTATGCAACCCTAACATGTGCATGCGGGCCTCACCGGCGCTGGTCGATAGTGTTAATCCATCGTTTTCTAATTGTCCCTTTATTGGCAAGGCGTTTTCATTGTCCCCACCAATTTCGTGTAGCCGACAATCAATCGCGGCGCTCTTAATTATCTCACGCAATTTATTTTCAGAGGAGCCGTGTTTTTCAGCTTGTTCGGCTAGACCAAACATGCCAATAAATGCTGGTGCATTTTTAGGTAACGACTCGAATAATTCACATTCAGCTTTTGTTACTCCAGCTAAATCACCAAATCCTTCAAGATGTTCTGGGCCAATTGAAACCAGCACACCAATATCCGGTTGGGCAATTCGTGCTAAAGCCGCAATTTCTCCCGGGTGATTAGCTCCTAATTCAACTACGACATAACGCATATCAGGTGGCGTCGCTAAAATAGTTAGCGGAACACCTAATTCGTTATTCATATTGCCACGCGTCGCATGGACCTTTCCTGGCGCATCGGCTTCACACGCAGCAGCGATTAACGCTTTGGTGGTGGTTTTTCCATTTGCGCCACCAATGCCAATCCAAGTACACGTGGTACCATAGCGTTCACGAAATTCGCGCGCTAAAGCTCCCAGCGCAACGGTCACATCGTCGACTAATAATATAGGAACTGGTAATTGTAACAAACGATTCGCTAAAATTAATACCGCACCATCACCAACAGCCGTTTCTGCAAAGTCATGACCATCATGTCGCGCACCGGTAATACATGCAAACAAACATCCGGTGGTAACGGCACGGCTATCAATGACCGCCCCATAAATATCAACTGTTTGCTGTGAGCCAATCCATTTTCCACCAGTAATGCGTTGCGCAATCATAGCATCAATGGACAGGCATGCTGGTTGCGGTGCAACTTGGGTAGCAAGGCGACCACTCATTTAAGATCCCCTTTAAGACCGCTTACAAAAGCGCGGTCATCCCATGGGATTGTTTTTCCAGCCATTATTTGCGCGGTTTCATGGCCCTTCCCCGTAACCACAACAATACCATCTTCGCCAGCCATAGCGCGTGCTAAACGAATGGCATTTCCGCGGTCTAATTCAATGACGAGCGAACGCCCACCTTCTTGCACCCGGTCACCAGCACCACCATATGCAGGAATTAAATCTCCGAGCCATCGACCACTCGCAATTTCATCGCCCTTAGCCCAAAATGTTTTTGTGCCTTCTGGTAGTCCGATAATAACGTCCTGAGCAATTTTGCGTGGGTCTTCGCTACGAGAATTATCCGTGGTCAAAACAGCTTGGTCTGCCTGTAAAGCGGCACATCCCATGGGTCCGCGTTTCGTGCGATCGCGATCACCGCCACAACCAAATACACACACAATACGACGATTAGGAAATTCACGACGCATCGCACTTAACATAATAGCCAACTCTTCAGGTGTATGCGCGTAATCGACATAGGTATCGGGTGATTGCGCTAATAATTCCAAGCGTCCTGGCACGGCAGGCATCTGCGCAAAACGTCCTAATGCCGTTGATAAAGGCACGCCAGCGCCACCAGCTAACAACGCAGCGGCGGCTGCATTCCAGGCATTAAAATCTCCAGGTAATTTAATTGGCACTGGATAATCAACATTTTTATGACGCAGGCGCCAAATACCGTCACTACGCACTAA
>JAHEDF010000348.1 GCA_024641365.1 Planctomycetota bacterium
GGCATCAGATCCGTTGATAATTGCAGAGCAAAAAGCCAGCAACATGGCCAACTCGCTCATCAAATTATTATCTGATTACGAAAAAGAACGTGATCCCAAACGTAAAGCAGCTATGGCTGATGCGATTAATAAAGGATTGGTTGTTATGCAAAAAAAATGTGTCGGCACATCGGCACTCACACTAGCCGAACAACGAGTAGCCGCAGCCAATTTGCCTAATTAAACATGTGACTGGTGTGGTTGCGGGGTTTGCCAAGGTCGTAGCTTGACTCATCGATGCCTCGTCGTGTGCTCTGGCGCATGCAAAACGTCGCCATTATCGGATCCGGTCCTGCCGGTTACACCGCAGCCATATACGCAGCCCGTGCTAACTTAGCCCCAGTCTTATTTACGGGTGAGCAAGCCGGTGGTCAGTTGACCACGACAACCGATGTAGAAAATTTTCCTGGTTTCCCCGAAGGCATAATGGGGCCGGAATTAATGGTCCGTTTTGAACAACAAGCAACACGATTTGGCACTGATGTTAAAATGGGTTGTAAAGTTACTCAAATAAAAAAAACCAGTGCAGGTTTTACCGTGCATTGGAGCGACCTGTACCAAGGCACAGAGGAACAAGGCGAATTTAAAACTGTTATTATTGCCACCGGTGCGAGCGCGAGATATCTCGGACTTGAGCAAGAAAAGGAGTTTTTAGTAGATGGTCCCAACCGTAAGCATGGATTGACAGCATGCGCGACATGTGACGGCGCGTTTTATAAGAATGTTCCAGTGGTCGTGGTTGGGGGTGGTGACACCGCTTGTGAAGAAGCCAACTTCCTGACAAAATTTGCCAGTGAGGTCTATTTAGTGCACCGTCGCGACGAATTGCGTGCATCTAAAATCATGGCCGATAGATGCCTTAACAACCCAAAGATTAAGCCACTTTGGAATAAAACGATCAATGGTTACCACACAGATGACAAAAATAAAATGGAAGCGGTCACTTTGCAGGACACCAAAGATGGCTCAACATCGCGATTAGACATCAAAGGCGTATTTATGGCTATTGGCCACACGCCAAACACCGCCTTTTTGAAGGATACGGGCCTAAAGTTTGACGAAAATGGATACATTGAAGTTGAAGAAGGCTGCCGAACCAATGTTCCAGGACTTTTTGCGGCTGGTGATGTGCGTGACCATCGTTATCGACAGGCCATTACGGCAGCTGGCATGGGTTGTATGGCAGCATTGGAAGCAGAACATTTCTTACAAACCTTAGAATAAACAGCTTTTATTTCGATTTTTATTCTAAACGCTAATGCTGTTATTTCATGGCTTTTGAAGCGATATCTTTTTATTAGGGGTGTAATGCACCCAGACTCTTTGTAACAGTCCTTCAGACCCTTGTTTTGGCTTAGGTCCGATTCTACACTTAGGAACGGAAGCTTTTGCCAGCATGGCCATCAACGACGATAGCAATCCCTCTGATAAACTACCGAGCTTACCAGAGCTCCCAGGGTTTAGCGATCTTCCAGGAACACCCTCTGGCGAAGAAGGCGATGGTGTATCACCTGAAAACCCGAAAGTGGTGCCAGACTTTTCAAGTTTGGAGCATAACGAAGATGCAGACAAAGACATGTCCGTGGCGGTAGATTTGCCATCAGGGCGAATAAAAACCGCCACAGAATCAGCACCAGAACCTGAAGAAGACGACCCGTATATAGGAAGAATGTTTGGAAATTATGAGTTAGTACAAAAAGTTGGCCAAGGTGGAATGGGTTTAGTTTATAAAGGGCGACAGGTAAGCCTTGATCGTGTTGTCGCAGTAAAGATTTTAAATAAGTCATTATGTGACAATTCTGAATTCATTAAACGTTTTGAGCGAGAAGCAAAATCAATCGCGCGCATCAATCACCCCAATATTATGGCCGTGTACGATTTTGGTGTATCGGATGGTCTTTATTACATGGTGACTGAATTTATTGAGGGAGCCAGTCTTTCTAAACAAATCTCAGATCGTGTTATGCTTACGATTGAGGATCTCGGTCCATTACTCATTCAATGCTTAGCCGGTTTAGCGCACGTGGGAACAAGTGGTGTTGTGCACCGTGATATTAAACCTGATAATATATTAATTACTTTAGATAATGTGGCAAAAATTGCAGATTTTGGTTTAGCAAAAGATGTATCACGTAATGATTCTACGGACTTAACAGCGGTAGGCTTGGCAATGGGTACGCCGGCATACATGAGTCCTGAACAATGTATGGGGCGAAAATTAGACGGTCGCTCAGATATCTATGCGTTGGGCGTTACAGCGTACTTGGCATTGACTGGCGAGAAGCCATTTACGGGACAGTCATCTTTTGAAATTATGACTAAGCAGCGGGAATATATGCCGCCGCCGCCCCGTCAGTTAAACCCTGCAATTAATAAAGAAGTATCAGATTTGGTTATGCGGATGTTGGCCAAAAACCCTCAAGACCGTTTTAAAGATGCGGAAGAATGCCGACAAATGTGGATTGAACTAGGTAGCAGAATTGGATTTATTAAATCACAATTACCCGACAGTTCCAAAACAGGACGTACATCTGCCCCAGCGGCATCTGAGTCGGCTACTTCTGGTCAGCTCCCACCGGTTGTTGTACCACCACCCCCAGCGACTTCTTCTTCTCAAAATTTACCGCCTATCGCATCTGAGCCGCCTCGTACGAGTCCACCAGATCCGAATCGGCGTTCACGTGTTAGCGGTGAATTTGCTGCGCCACCACCAGAATCTGATGCACAAATGCGGTCTAATAATGATCGACAAGGGCGCAGCATTACCGAACGTCGCATTTCAACATTGCGGTCTGGAACTCCAGCGGAAAGTACAACCTGCCCTAAGTGTGGCATGTTAAATCATGGTGATGCGGTAACCTGTACGCGTTGCGGACACGGTTTACGAGACCTTAGCAATGATCCGGATGCTGTTAAATCGCAAGAAGCTGAAGCGCAGCGCTTATATCATACCGGGCAATTTAAAGAAGCCGCAGCAATATATGCGCGCTTGGCGGATAAAGAATCGGATCGACGGGCACGTGCTATTTTACGTTCCAAAGAACGCGATGCCCGCACTCAGCAAAATCAAAACCAAATACAAGAAATAAAATCTCGCACCAAAGGATTATTAGAACGAGGTGATATTAAAAGTAGTATTGAATTATTAGAGCGTGGATTGGCCAGCGTCAGAGAAGCAGGGGCATCATCAACGGGTGCTGAAGCAAAATTAATGGAAGATATTAATTCGTTACGGTCACGATTGCGTCATCGTCGCAATATGCGTATAATTATAATCGTGTTAATTTTATCTATTATTACCGTTGGTGTGTTATTTATATTATCACCACAGGGTGCTGCTATTTTTGGCATTAAGAGTCCATTTGCTCCGGCTCCTAACGAATCGGACCAGTAATATGGGCGCTGTGATTTGTCCTCGCTGTCAGGAACCATACGCGGGTTCAGTGGTTGCTGGTGATTGGTTAACGTGTCGTAGTTGTCAGCACCGTTGGATACCAACTAGTTCGAAAGCGTCATCTCGAGAGAATGCCGACCTGCCAGCGCTGCCACCTGCGCCGGCAATGTCGGAATTGCCGCCTGTTTCACCAACGGCAAAACCGACTAAGACGACACTGTCCTCGCAAAAAACAATTATGGACAGTGACGAATATTCACCAAATGAAACGGAATATAATCGTGCCATAGCATTAACGAATCGACATGAATCTGGTGATGCTTTAGATAACATCCCAACTGCAAAAGCTGTGACACAAGGAGTTGACCCATTTGATCCGGGTATGTTCGATAAAATGGCGCGTGAGGCTAAGTCAGAACGAATAAAAAAGACGGAAACAGGTAGAAATAAACAAGAACCACCTATTCCTGCACGGACAATCACATGTCCCGTGTGTGGACATGGATATAAATCTAATATACCTGATGATGCTTCACAAAAATGCCCGCAATGTAATACCAGTTTTAATTTAAAGAAAGGGTTTGTTTCAAGCGGTTTGTCTCGCTCAAGTGGTGATGTATTAATTGGACGCGAGCTGCGTGGTTGTTTAATAGATAGAAAAGTTGGCGAAGGCGGCATGGGCGCGGTCTATCATGCCCAACAATTAAGCTTAGAACGCAGTGTCGCGATCAAAGTGTTGCCACCCGAATTAGCGCGTAATCGAAATTTCATTACGAGATTTGAGCGCGAAGCAAAAAGTTTAGCTAAAATTAACCACCCAAATATTTTACATATTTATGACTATGGAGAAGATCCCGAAATCGGTATTTACTTCATGATCATGGAATTTGTTGAAGGCCGTGACTTGGGTGAAATGCTCCATGAAAGCTATACGCTTGGGCAGTTAGAAGTATTAGATATTATTAGACAGGCGGCTTTAGGTTTAGAAATGGCCGCAAACAAGGGCGTTATTCATCGTGACATTAAGCCGGATAATTTAATGTTAACCGATGAAGGTATCTGCAAGGTATCTGATTTTGGTTTAGCCAAAGCGAACAGTGCCGAGAAAGATGTCACGACAATTGGAGTACGTGTAGGTACGCCAGCATTTATGAGTCCAGAACAATGTGATGGTGATGATGTCGATTTTCGTAGTGACGTTTATAATTTAGGATGTACTGCGTTTTTGGCACTAACAGGACAATTGCCTTATGACGCGGACACACCTTTTGCGATTATGCTCAAGCATAAAAATGATCCGGTACCAAGTCCCAAAACGTACAATCCCAATTTAGATTCGCGGGTCGAAAAATTAGTAATGCAAATGATCGCAAAACGGCCTGCTGATCGTTGTGAGTCTTTACGTGAGTTAATTGAAGCTGTTGAGGACGTCGTTGTAAAATTAGCGGGAACG
>JAHEDF010000349.1 GCA_024641365.1 Planctomycetota bacterium
TGTTTAGAAGAATTATTCGGGGTGCAAGCAGATGGCTTCAGCAAAACCTTATTACATAATTTGCGTCGTTCCGCTAGTCCATTACGCGTATTAACCTTACATGCCGAAGTTGAGGGTGGTCCATTTCATGCGCTCCTTGATGACATATTGCCCCAACTCAAGGAAATTGGACAGGTGGTGACGATGGCGCATGCCGCTCAACAATTAGGATCTCATTTGCCCATACGTTATTGGAGTCTCGCAACCATGACCGGGCGAGCCTTCCCTGTGAGTACATCTTTGGCACAGGCGCCTGTGCCATTCCAACACAATCATAAAAATAATGTTTACAAATCTGAACCCGTCGTTGTTCATGAAAAATAATCTCTAGCCTATCGTCCATGGTACTTTCAAAAAAATCCTGGTTCTACGGTCTCATTGGTGCAGTTATTGGGTGCACCATCTTTGCCGTCGACACAGTGGTAGAACATCTCGGTCCTCATTATCATAATTTTCATGTGTGGATTGAAATTTGTGAATTTACCGTCATTGGTCCCGGATTAGGTGCGCTGAGTTTATTAATGGCCGAACGGGTTCGTGCTTTGCGTGAAACGACACGATTACTACAAGAAATTGAGGAACAAAAACGATTTCAAATTCTCGGTCGTATGGCTGCTTCTGTAGCACATGAAGTGCGCAATCCCTTACATACCTTGCGGCTTGTCATTGATGAAATGCGTCTCGAAGATCCAGCGCTTAAAAATAATCCCTTATCAAAACATATTGATAATTGCATTGAACGTATTGATCGCGCCGTTTCATTGGTTTATCAATTGGCTCGTCATAAAATTGATGACGTTAGTCATGGTGATATGATACCAATGGTACAGGAAGCCATAACTCTCATACAGCAACAGGCTATCCACCATCACATTGTTTGTGAAAGTTTACCTGAAAAGGCCCTTGTTAGAGCCGCACCCGAAGCGCAACGGATTATGATTGATAATTTATTACGTAACGCTGTAGAAGCGACTCAACCCGGCAGCGCTATTTCAATTGACCTGCAAGAAAATGGGAAGCACTGGGTGTTAACCATACGAAATCCTGGGAATTTACAAAAAAGCACCGACAACCTAAGCAATGATAACCAACAGCCTGAAAGTACTAAAGCATCAGGCCTTGGTTTAGGTATTTTAATTACTCGTCAGTTAGCGACCAATGTCGGTGGCTCCATACAGCTTCAATCAAAAGATGGCACCGTTACAGCAACGCTTACGTTACCGAAAGAAGGCAATTAATGACAAAAGGCATCTCGGTTTTATTAGTTGAAGATGAAATAATCGCTCGGGATATGTTGAGTCGTGGTCTATTGCGTTTGGGATATAATATAACGGCCGTCAATGATGGCAGCGAAGCACTACCTTTGCTCTTTAAAAATTGGGACGTCATTGTTACAGATTTAATTATGCCAAATATGGACGGCATGACCTTAATAGAACATATTAATAAACAGTGTCCGAGTACACTACGTGTCGTTATAACCAGTTTTGCCGATAAAGATAAAGTTGTCGCTATATTAAACAAAGGTTCAGATTATTTATTAGAAAAACCATTTAGTGTGACGCAACTCGACGGGATTATTAAACGGTTAATGGAAGATCGTAGTCAAACTCACGATGGCGTGGCACAGTTTTTCCAACGACGCTTACTCGGATTGCCACTGACTGCCAGAGAACGTGAATTAGTTGCCGGCATGCTAAAAGGACAATCGAATAAAGAATTAGCGAGCACATTTACTATTAGCGAGCAAACCGTTAAAAATACTATGTCTGGTATTTACACAAAATTAGGCGTGCAAAGCCGGACAGAACTCTTTCATCTTATATTTCCTATTTAAATCACCTGTTTATCTAAATATTTTATCGCCACCACACGATTTCCACGAGCATTGTATATAAGTTTATCCATCAAATGCTTGATTAAATGAATACCATATCCGCCAAGACGTTTCCCTGTCGCTTTACGATTTTCTAAATGTGCCATCGGGTCTAAACTGGGATCAGGGATAGCATTGGGGTTAAAGCCCAGACCTTCATCTTCGATATAAATAATGATTTTCCCTGGCAGTATGCGGCAGCCAAAGCGGACTTTTTTTTCACGATCATTTTTATTGCCCCATTCAATCGCATTGCGGCCTAATTCTTCTAAAGCCAAACGCACTTCACTCGCAGCTGGTTCTGCAATTTTAAATTTATCTAATAGACCAAGAAATCGGCGGTATTTGAATAAAATAGACGGGTCACTTTCACCCGCCACTTCGAACCAGCCATGTGGATCATATTCAACATCAATTGGACGACCCACTAAAGGCATATGCTGCAAAGCGTTTGCCGCCGCTGCTGTCATTTCATCAATGCCAACTGGTTTAACTAAATAATCACATGCGCCTTGTCGTAAACAGCGTATGATCATATCATCTTGACCGAGTGCTGTCAGCATAATGACGGCTGATGGATAATTACGACGACGTAATTCGGTCAGTAATGCTTCGCCGTCAAGGCGCGGCATGATAATATCACACATCACTAAATGATAATGATCGGGCGCTTGTTCAATCATACTTAATGCTTCGCGACCGTCACTCGCCTTGTGTACGACAACTGATTCGCCTAGATCTTCTAGCGTTTCTGCAATGTGTGCCTGCAAAGCGGGCATATCTTCTACTACTAAAATACGATGACAGGCAGGTACTTTTTCTGGGTCATCAATTGTCTTTTGAGAATTAGCTGACACTCGTTACCCCTTCATGAGCTGTTTCTTCAGGGGATGCAGAAGGCGTGTCATGGTTTGGAATATTAACAGTAAATCGGCAGCCTTTTCCTATATCACTGTCTAATGTTATGGTGCCGCCATGATGTTGCACGATGCCTCGTACAATTGCTAATCCCAAGCCAACACCTTGCGTAACGACTGGGGCCGTTGCATTTGGACGTTGATAATATGGTTTAAAAATGCGATCACTTTCATTAGGCGGAATTCCCGGACCATTATCAGTAACGGTAAATTGAGCGGTCGTACCATCACTACTCATCTCAAGCGTAATTTGTCCGCCCTTCGGTGTAAATTTTCGCGCATTGTCAATTAAATTAACTAATACTTGTAATATCCGGCGACGATCAACGTATGCGCTTTTACCAGCGATTTTTGACTGATTCGGCCACGTGACTTCAATTCCGGATTGTGCTAATACGGGTTCTGTAGCGGCACATAAATCTTCTAACAATGTTTCCAATAAAACAGTTTCTTTGCGCATGTGCACATGGCCAGTTTCTAAACTCGATAAATCCAATAATTCATTAATCATCGACAATAATGCATGGCCATTTCGGTTTATAGCTGCGACAAACTCAGCATGCTTTTTATTAACTTTGCCGCCAACCTCGCCTGTAATTAAATCAGAAAAACCAATGATGCTATTAAGCGGTGTACGTAAATCATGACTTAACCGCGCTAAGAACTCGGTTTTCATCACATCGAGTTCTAAGAGTCGTTTTCGCTCTAAATCTAAACGCTCGTTTTCGGCAAGCAGTTCGACGTTTGCTTGCAAAACATCCAGCGTGAGCGGATCAAATGTGTTCACTGCGACCTCTCCACCGACAATCCCCCTCTTTCGGGTTAGGCAAAGTGTACCCTATAAAACACACTCAGAGCAAGCCACATACGCATCGTTTATCAACGCGTCGTGTGAATCATGTGAATCAAAAATACAGATTAACTAGGGATCAGGATGCTACGCGCATAATCTGCAGGCGCATTGTAGCCCATGAGAAACAATGCGGTGGCAGCCACATTGGCTAAGCCCGGATTGGTCAGGGACGCATCTAACTGGTACTCACCAGTGAAGCGCGGGTCATAAATGATCGCCGGTACTTGGTTGAGGGTATGACTGGTTTTGGATTTGGGCTTATTGTTTTCCATTTTGACCCCACCCTTTTTATCCAATTCAAACATCTCGTCTGCATTACCATGGTCTGCGGTAATTATCGCAATGCCATCCAAAGCTTTAATGACAGGTAATAGACGAGCCAATTGTAAATCAACTGTTTCCACCGCCATACGAGCGGCATCAAAATGTCCGGTATGCCCAACCATGTCACCATTCGCATAATTTAACCGAGCAAATCCATATGGCTTGGCTTTTAATTCATTAATCACTGCATCAGTAATTTCAGCAGCCTTCATCCAGGGACGTTCATCAAACGATACGCGATCACTGGGTACTTCGATGTAGGTTTCCTGTGACTTATCTAAGTAGCCACTACGATTTCCATTCCAGAAATAAGTAACATGACCATATTTTTGCGTTTCACTACACGCCAATTGGCGCACGCCGCTAGCGACTAAATATTCACTTAATGTTTCATTAATTGTTGGCGGCTCGACTAAAATACGCGGCGGTAAATTAGTGTCGCCATCGTATGTCATCATTCCTGCATAACAGACATCCGGTTGGCGTACGCGCTCAAATGGTACATCGCCAATAAATGCTTTACTAATTTCGACAGAACGATCACCACGGAAATTAACAAATACCACAGAGTCACCATCAGCAATGGGCGCAAATGGTTTCCCCGCTCGTTCAACGACAAAACCAGGCAGATTTTGATCGATGATACCCGGCGTTTCCTGGCGAAATGCTTTCACGGCTGCCGATGCTGAAGGAAATTGGCGACCTTCACCTAAGACATGTATTTTCCAGCCACGTTCAACCATTGACCAATCGGCTTCGTAACGGTCCATGGTAATTTGCATACGGCCACCGCCTGATGCGATGCCATAGTTTTCATCAACTGCTTTCATCCACGCTTCGAATGGTTCGGTATAATCGAGAGCCGAGGTTTC
>JAHEDF010000350.1 GCA_024641365.1 Planctomycetota bacterium
CTTGTAATCCGGCACCTAATGCCGATTTCAATGCCATCACATTCCATCCGGTAACTGACGTGTCGTTTCGTTTCGCATTCGGATTTATATAATCCCAACCGAGTCCGGCATAGGCTTGATCTTTTGCATTCGGATCAGTGGCTTGGCGTGATAAAATGATGTTTACCGCTTTTTGACAGGCTTCTTTAAAACGCATGTCGCTACTGATGCCATATAGTTCTGCGAGTGCCATGGTCGCAATCGCATGTTCGTAATTGCGTTGACCGAATAAACCATTGTCTTGTTGTTGTGATAATAACCAGCTAACTGCTTTATCAATTGTTTTGAGATATGGTCCTGGTGTTTTATGATCATACCCCATACCGATGTAGCACATCAGCGCATAGGCGGTGCAGGCAATATCCGCATCACCTTTTTGATTTTCACCTGGTTCACATTTCGCACCGCCATCCATACAATTATTTTGATAATTATCGACATCCCACATACCATTAGGACTTTGGTGGCGCTTAAACCAGCGTAACGCTGAGTGAATTGAACTTGTGCGGCACTGGGATGATGGAAACCGTGCACTGGTTCGTTTTTTGCCAATGCCAATGCGGTTACTAAATAACCCTGAGCCTCCACTGTTTGCACCTATTGCCATGAATGCGCCTTGCGAGCCGGTTTCTACATTTGCAACCGCATCTGAACGTCCCGGATTTCCATCATCCGGCACTAAGGCTTCTTGATTTGTTTCAAGATCAACCGGTTCCGTTAAGGTTATTGGACTTTCGACCGTGACTTCCACGTCTGTTACCTTTATTTCCAATTCACTCGGTTTGATCGCGGTCTTCTTCTCTTCAATTTGTTTTGGAACTTCAGCAAGTACGGGAACACGCATCGGCGGCAATTCAACTGGTTCCTTTTGTACGCCCCAGACCATCGCTGCCATGACGGCAACCAACATGCCGTGCATGCCGAAACTGGTTAGCCACGCTGGAACCGCCGCGAACCGAGATTTATTTTCACCACTGTCGGCCTCTTCAATGATGACCTCATCGACATGGTCATCTGGTGTAAGGGCAGGGTTTTGGGCATCAGATTCAAATGGTGAATTCATGACAGGCTCCTAAAGGTAATCGCAGGTTGATACGACGATGAACGCCGCATCATAAAACAAGTTCATGCGATTTTTACCGTGTAGAATGCCATTTAAAAATTTGTGAACCTTTGAATTGGGCGTGCGTTTATCTGCCCGAACCGCAACGGTTTTCGGAATACATACTCCTGCATAACGTTTGTTTGAGCGGTTAAAAACAGGTAGACCTCTTAGCAAAAAACGGCTGATAATACTATGCGTCTGCCATTGCTCATTATCTCCTTCCTCGTCTTACTCTATATTATTGGCTATGTATTATTGAGATTGAGCGGTAATTTTACGACATACACATTGCGAAAGCCAACATATCCAAATAATGACGCCTATTTAATTTCATATTTTCAAAAAACTCCGCACGCCATAAAAAATACTGTTATTAAAATAGCTTACCTTGCTTACATACCGCTGATTCGATCTGAGGAATATGTTAGCAAAATGCGCGCGGCGAGAGCGAGGGATAAAGCGGGAGATAGAGCGAACGATAGAGCGAGCGTTAAATAATTATAAAAATTGATTAGTTCTAATCTCTTATAATATCATATTTAGATCAATTCATCGCCAATTAAGAAGCAATAACAAGAGGAACGGAGGGAGAATGAGAGGATATCTTCGATTTATTTCTTGATTGTCATACTCCGTTGCTCCGTTCCTCCTGTTAAAATTTTTTCATTAATGCATTTATGAGGCAGAATTGGTATTAATTTAATTCCTGAAAAACCGCACCAGTAGTCCAGAACCAAGGCGCAGGATGCGAAGGCGTAGCAGCGCTACGTCGAGTATCTTGCAACGCCGCCAATGATGTATTGTGGGCTGCTGGTGTGGTTTATTTATTCTTCGTCGGCTTTCATGTCCTTCGAACCACCAAGACGCCAACGTAAATACGCGTCAATAAATGGCTGCAAATCACCATCCAAAACATTTTGTACTTGGCTGGTTTCATGACGTGTGCGTAAATCTTTTATCATTTGGTACGGCGCTAATACATAACTGCGAATTTGGTGGCCCCATGCCACGGTGCCACGTTCACCTTTCATATCTTTTAATTCATCTAATCGTTCGGTTTCTTTCATCTGCTGTAATTTAGCAATCAACATTTTCATCGCACGTCCACGATTTTGAATTTGACTGCGCTCCGTTTGGCAAGCCACAAATAAACCGGTTGGCACATGGGTAATACGTACGGCTGAATCGGTTTTATTAACATGTTGTCCACCAGCACCACTGGCACGATACGTATCAATACGCAATTCTTTTTCGTCAATTTCTATTTCTCCCACATCGTCGACTTCTGGAGTAATTTCGACTGCGGTAAAACTGGTGTGACGACGTGCATTGGAATCGAATGGACTGATCCGCACTAAGCGATGGGTGCCCATTTCACTTTTTAAATAACCATATGCCATGGGACCAGAAATATATAAGGTGCAATGTTTGAGCCCGGCTTCTTCTCCTGGAAGCATGTCAATAATTTCACACGTATAGCCATTTTTTTGGAAATATTGCGTGTACATGCGAAACAACATTTGTGCCCAGTCGCATGATTCGGTGCCACCAGCGCCTGGGTGAATGGTCATGTACACAGCGCTTTTGTCATATTTTCCCGAAAGCGCTAATTTTAATTCTAAATGATCATATTCATTTTCTAAGCGCTCGGCTTCTTCTAATAATTGAGTGAGGCTCTGTTGATCACCTTCCTCTTCAGCAATGTCTAATAATTCTAATGAATCCGACACCGCTTGTTTGGTTTCCAAATACGGTTCGACAATACTTTTTACCGCTTTTAACGATGCGACCATGGTTTGTGCAGCCGATTGGTCATTCCAAAAATTGGGATCACCCATGCGCATTTCGTAGCGCGAGATCTCTTCTTGTTTGGCTGGCACATTTAACAACCGGGCAAACTCGGTGAGTTTTTTTGCTAACTCCTCTAAACGATCTCGGCATTCACCCACGATTGACTCCCCACACGCAACGTGTCGCGGCAGTGTGGTCAAAACCCGCTGGTGACAAGACGCCCGCCCGTCCGCGTTCACCGTGGCACAATGCAACTCGGTGAATATGGTTTCTCCCCGGAGAACGACGTGGCAGCAGGTGATGGACGGCTAATCAGTGAAGTCATTCGGCGGGGCATGCCGTATAAATGGCACATTGCCTTGTCCTTGGCTGGCCATGCGACGACGGGTGCTTTGCTGGCGTACTTGCTCACGCAATTAGGTCCGTTCATCAAATATTTAGGGCAATCAATGTCGGGCACTGGTGCCGAGACGACTGAATTAGCGACTAATAATTTAACCGAATTAGGAATTAATTTTCTTTATCTGGCTCCATTAGCGGCCGTCGGCGCATTTGTTGGCTGGTGGGCTGGTCAATGGGTCGCAAATCGCTGCATGGAAACTTTGCGTAGTCATGTGCTCGGACATTTAGTGCGCTTAGATTTGTCTTATCATCATTCACTCAGTCGCGGTGATTTACTGACCCGCCTGACGGCTGATTTAAATAGCGTGCTCTTTATCATGCAGCAATTATACGGGAAATTAACGCGCATACCCTTAGAAACAATTGGAATTTTAGCCTATGTCACCTATATTGATTGGCGTTTGTCAGTTGGGCTCATAGCGATATTAATTCCATTAGTATTTATTTTATTGCCGCTCATTAAACGCACCCGCAAACGCAGTCATCGGGCGCGCGAAACCTTGGCCGAAAATTTTAGTGTGCTCGAACAAATTACCGCTGGCATTAAAGTCGTAAAAGCAATGGGTTCCGCTGAACGAGAAAGCACGCGATATGCCTCGCATAATCGTTCGCTCTTTAACGATAACATGCGCGTTGCTCGCGCACGCTCGCAATCTGATGCGTTAACCGCAGCTGCTATATTTATTATTGTTGGACTTGCTTTAATTGGCGGTGGTTGGTTATTTTCAAAGAATTTCTTACAGCCCGAATTACTTTTTTTAGGCGTTGGCGCATTAGCACGCATGATCACCTCAACCCGTGATTTTGTGCGTACCTATGGTGATTTACAGGAACATCTCCCCGCGATGATTCGCGTACAAGCCGTCCTCGACCGTCAAAGTACCATCACCAATAAACCAGACGCCATTCCCTGTCCGGTACCACAACAAGCAATCCATTTAGATACTATTTCATTTCAATATCAGGCAGATTTAGAAATGGTGCTGCGTTCCGTCACCATGGATATTCCAGTTGGGAAAACGGTCGCGCTCGTTGGACAATCTGGGGCCGGTAAATCGACTTTGTTGGATTTAATTCCACGTTTTCATGACGTTACTTCTGGATCGATCACCATCGACGGAACTGACTTGCGTAATTTCCAAGTTGAATCGCTTGCCCATCATTTTGCCATCGTGCAACAAGATAGTTTCTTATTTAATGACACGGTTTATGCGAATATTAATTACGGTCGTCCTGAAGCGACACGTGATGAGGTTATTACCGCCGCAAAACGTGCGCATATTCATGACGCAATTTTAGCGCTCGATGGCGGACTTGGTTACGACACCATTGTAGGCGATCGTGGTTCACGATTATCAGGTGGTCAGCGACAACGCGTTGCCATTGCGCGCGCCTTATTACGAGACGCGCCGATATTATTAATGGATGAACCAACCAGCGCATTGGATGCTGATAGTGAACGCCATGTGCAAGACGCTTTAAAAACATTAATGCAGGGACGCACCGTTGTGGTTGTCGCACATCGCCTCGCGACCGTGCAGC
>JAHEDF010000351.1 GCA_024641365.1 Planctomycetota bacterium
CGCCGCCGCTGCGCTGTGGGCCTCTGCTTGGGAGCACGTACCGTCGTGAACGACGCTCAATCAAACGCTGAATCTGCGACGACTGTTCCCACAACTGAGGAGCAAGCACCTGCGCCAGCCGCAAGTACGGGATTTTGTTTCACAGATCCGGGATGCCGCACCGAAGTGCGCTTAGGTGCATTAATTATTTTAGCGGCAGTTTTCTTATGGTTGTGGTTAGGTCCGACGACATCCAGTCGTCTCTATATGGTGGGTGCGCCATTATTATTAATCGGCATTCCGATTCAGGCTTTCCAAGCCAAACGTCATGGTCGCCCAGGGTATCCACTCAAATTAGGATTAACCATGGCAATAGGTGGTGCGCTTATGTGGCCTGATCTCCGTTATCGCGAAGACATAACGGGCCCCGTGCATGTGCAAGAAGTGGCGCCGTTGTTGCTCGCGGCGGGCCTTTGGATTTTAGCGTGGTGGCCTATGGCTCGCACGCGATCAACGGATAAAGATCAACCAATCAAAACAGACGTTGCTGTTGCGAAGGATGCAGTCTCATGACACCTGACGAAACATTATTAGCAAAATGGGGCGGCGGCCTTTTAGGAGGGCTCATCGTTGGCAGCGTGCTCTTAATTTATGTACGTGGCGATGTATTAGATGTAGCAAAAAGCCATGCCGAAAGTTTAGGCGCTGAATATGAAGAATTATATCCTGAAAATGGCATGGCAATTGAACAAGCCACAAATACGTGGAAATTATCAATGGATCATCAACAAGCGGCATTAAAAGACGTGGAAGAAAGCATGGTTCCAGTTTTACCGCGTGGTTATTTAGACACTGATTTATCATCTGGATCAGCGCAAGTACATAATGATTTACAATATCTCAAACAAAAAGCACAACGAACACAGGTACAATTACCATCGACCTTACCGTTTGAAGAAGGTCTAAGCGCTGAACCCAATCAGCGACTCTTACAACTCGCACAATTATATTTATATCGTCACGCCGTAGACACCTGTATGGATGCGGGTATTACAAAAATAAATAATATAAAAGTTGAAACAGGGCCATGCGATCCACAGGGAAAATACGCAGTGCTGCAATGCTCATTAACCATGAGTATGACGTGGGATCGCACCAGCCAATTATTGGCGGATTTAAATCAAACGCAAAATCGCAAGGGCTATGGAATACGTGGTTTATCAATTGAACATGATCGCAGTGGCACTGAACGTGTTTCCATGGTGGTAAGTTTGCTTACTGCAAATAATCCAGCATGGGGATTGCGTCCTGATAGTGTTGAAACGCAATTATCTGTACCCGCAAACAGTGGATCTAATTCGACAAATAATAGTGGTGGTAGCCGCTTTAATCGTTTTGGAGGGAACTAAACAATGACTCCTCATATGATGATCGCAGGCGCAGCAATTGCGCTAACGTTGTTGTTGACCATAGGCAGCATTATGTCGTCATCGACTGCCATCGATATTCCACGAACAGATTTAAAAGTATCAGCTAAAAAAGGTGACTTAGCAGTTATTCCATCTGACATTCCGATTAAACCATTGGTCAGCGAACTAGGCGGACAACCGCAAGCAGATCCATTTACATTGCGTCCAAGCGGTCCACCGCCATCACGTTTGCCGCCACCGCCACCACCACCGTTGGCATTACCGGTGCCACCAATTTTACCATTGCCGGAGAAATGACTATGATTCGTCTCATAACTCCTCGCATCGCATTGGTTGCGACATTAGGAATGTTACTATTTAGTTCGCCGCTGCCTGCAGAAGACACGCCAAATAATAATGAGCCGTATATTGATCGTGTAGAAGTTAAACATGACACAATATTTTTAACTAATGGTCGCGGTACTGAATTAGGAACCATCGTCGATATTGATGGCGATCAAAATTTAGTCATTGAAGGCACTTCCGGTCGCCGACGTATTGAAGCAAAAGATATTTTACGTATCGAATATCACCGTTCTATTGATCAAGTAATTGAAAAACGTGGCGACCAAGCAATAAAGAAAAATGATTTTACAGATATTTTGCAAACATTGAAATGGGCAAAAGAGAAAGAAGCCTATGTGGCTGGGATTGCATTGGCAGAAAAGGCGATGGCGGTTAATACCGAAGATTTATCCATTAGTAAAATGGCAATAGATTTATATAAATTACAAGGTGATAATGAAAAACTAGAAACCTTAGCTCGATCCATTATCAAAGTTGACAAACACTGGACGGAAGGCTTCGAATTAGTCGCGTCATTATTGGAAAACAATCCTGCTCGAGAAACCGAATTAAAACATTGGTTAAATGATTGGATTCAGTTGCAGCCAACGGCATACCAGCCAAATAAATTCTTGGCTGGTATTTATGAGCGCAGTGGTGAGCTCAAATTGGCTCAAGAGGCCTATCGTAAATGTTGGTCTTTACATCAAGACAAAGAAAGTGCTTTAGGCTACGCACGTTTATCCTTAAAGCGTGGTGAAAGTAAAAAGGCCACTGATGCAGCAACGAGTTTATTAGATGACCCAACTATGGCCAGTGAAGCCAAAGCTATTTTGGGCTCAGCAAAATTAGCTTTAGGACAATTGGATGAAGCCGAATCATTGTTAAAAGAAGCGGTTGGCGGGTCGTTGAGCGCTGACTCTAAACAATATGCGACCTATAATTTAGGGTTTATTTATTTGCATAATAACAAAGGCGCTGAAGCACGCGAATTATGGAAAACGCTTACAACGCCTGTGGCGGATTTAGCATTAGCCTGTTTAGAACACAGAACTTTTGACCAAGTGGATTCACTGCCGTCAGAAGGGCTAAAACAATTAGCAAAAGAACTGAATGCGGCTGTCGGATTGGAGCGCGGTCAATTTGCCATGGCTGGAGCATTAGACCCAACCAATAGTAAACGAAATTTATTTTTAACACAGGTTGCAAAAGTCTTGCAAAGTGTGGGGTCGCCACAAAGCATTCGTGAATTATCAGCAACGAATACGGTTGAATCGTTACGCTGGCAAGCGTACGGACATTTCATTGCGGGCCGGTTTAATGACTGTGAAAAAGCGCTTAATCAATTACCAGAAGATGACGGATACGGTTTAGCATACCGTTTACTAATTGCCGATTCGCAAAAGGACCAAAATAAAGCGCTCGATGCCTATAAACGCCTGACAACGAGTCCAAATCCACCACAAGAATGGCTGCTGAAAACCGCAGCTATTTTTGATTCGGCGAATGATGAATTCAAAGACGAACAATTTGATTGGCCTGAAGGCGACACGCCACAAAGTGGCTGGAAATATAGCGCACCAGGAACTGGAATTCGTATTCATAGCCAGAGCGGTAAATTAGTTTTTGAAGGCCGTCAGGCAGTTAGCCCAGATCCGGTATCGCATGCATATTTTATGGTGCGACAAGATCGTTTAAAAAATGTAAAGCTGACGTTAGATATGAGCGGAGTTGGAACAGCTGCGGGTGGTTTGGAAATTTTAACCGAAGATCAAAATCGCGGTGTGCAATTAGCCGTGCGCAATGACAATCGTCTAGCTTACCGTAGTGTTCGTGGAAATGGAAATTATGGTGCTTGGGAAAGCCTTGAATTACAAATTCAAGGTATAAACGCGACACTAGCGATTGAATATACGAATGGCCGTGCTTTTGCTTTTATGCCGGATGACCCGCTTCGTAAATATCCGTTAGGTGATGACAATTTAGGCCAAACGGCCACTTTAATTGTCGGTATTTGGACGGCGGCAGAACCAGGGACAGATTTTAAAATCGCTGCTGATTCGATGCAAATTCAATTGAAACCTGTTGGTACGCAGCCGACACGTGGCCGATTCGGACAAGAATAAAAGGTAAAAAGAAAAAGAAATGACGGCCGTTACTTGTAGTGATGGCCGTCATTTTATTATCAAGAAATGAATTCGTGCACATGCGCTGCCACTGCTATCGAGTCGATCAACCGAGTTTAATGGCTGCTTTGACTGATGAAAATTTATTAAGTCGTTATCAAAATACGATTTCCGACGAATTGCCGTCACTTGCCGACCGTGGTTTGGTGCGGTTTTTACGCAAGCAAAGTACGTTGGTTAGTCGTGCCATTAGCGAAGGCTTTGATCGTTTGGCGGAAGAGGATGTTGCAGCCGCAGATAGTTTATTAACCGATATTTTTGCGGTGGCGACGTACCACAATTGGTTTTTACCATTAGAATCATTAGGAGAAAAAGATCTTCCAGTTGAAGAATTGCCGCGTGGATTGTTAAGTGCAGATGTAAGTGTTGATGGTGCGAAATTATGGGTCATTGATCAGGAAACGATTGCCTTGACGCGAGATCGCGAAGCGGATGACGAGCCAGACATGTCATCACATCACCGTAGCTAATTACCTAAAACTAAGTAGTTTATTATTTTTTTAATGAATTAAGTAATAGTTGTTCAAGTGTAGCTTGGTCTTGAGGTGCAATCCCACTACGCGTGGTGAGCACCATAATATTTTTAGCTTGCTCTGGTATAATAAGCGGGCGCCATTTGACCGCATCTTTTTCGGTCATAACTATTCGAGCCTGTTGCTGTTGTGCATACTGTAAGACCTGCTTAATATCAGCCTTTGTGTAGTGATAATGATCTGGATAGCGTAGACTTTCTTTAATTGACCAGCGATAATTTTCAGCGGCTTTTTCAAATCCTAAAGGGTTACCTAATCCACTAACTAACAGAAGTGATTGCTTTTCAAGAGTTGCAGGCGGAGCGCCGTTATCTGGTTCCAAGAGTGGGCTGACCAGTGCTTCATCATCAACAACATGAATGAGTGGCTTATTAAAAACAGCCAATTGTTTATCCAAATTCGTACGTTCATTTTCGGAAATGAG
>JAHEDF010000352.1 GCA_024641365.1 Planctomycetota bacterium
TGCCACCTTGGCACGTGAAAAAGCCTATCGCGAAAGACAACGACAACGCTTGGATAATAAATTAGAAAATTTTTATGACGATTACAATGAGATCCAGGATCTTAAGCAAGAACTCAATGACTTACAAAAAGAAATGTCGGAAAATAATGACCACAACAACAATAATAAACAAACCGTCTCTGGCGGCAGTGGCGGCAAAAAAAACTCATATAAATCACCAGGTTGGATTTTGCATTGGCATAGCTTAGGCATCGGCAATTCGCTATAAGCGCCTAATGATAAACAGAGTAATTAAGCTTTTGCCTCCTGCCCTAAGGCTGCCAAGCGTGATAATATACGATGGTGCAGGCTAAATATATTTCGTAGCATTTGTTGACTACCGTCCATTATCTCTCCCAATTCTTGTGCGCCCGGTTTTTTCATTAATAAATAACCGCCGACGGTCATGTCTTTTTGTTGATGTTCAAATGGGTAAGCAATCGCAGTACATGCTTCACGTAAATTAATGACAAAGGTTCGTTGCTCCTTCATCTCCGATTTGAGATGGTTGATGTACGTTTCGTCTTGTTGTCGACCATCCAAATGTTCAAGCAATGCCGCTAGACGTAAAAAGCCTTCACGAACTTTATCTAATAACACCTGATGTTCTGCAAGTTTTTTTAGGCATGCATACAACTGTTGTGCTTCCGGTATTGTGTCTGGCGCCAATGATAATTTTGCATGCGCAGCTGCTAAAGCCAACAAGTTGCGATATTCAGTACGCTTGTCTTGTGCCGCTTTTAAGTCTTCGGCTGTAGAGGTTCTTTTCTTAATACCAGCAGATGCAAATGCTTGTTCTTTTTTTAGATTGAGAATTTTTTCATCATTAAGGTCTAGTTCTTTTTCAAAACTTTCACGATCCGGAATTACTTGTGTGGCATCAGTCGTTTCAGCTGGAGCAAATAACGTTCCACCATTCCATAATTTCCCTAAGACTTTTTCGGCTATTTTTGCGGCTGCTGCTTGTTGCTCATAATCTTGCACAATGGTTTTGGTCGCCACTAAATTAGTGCTTTTTACCTGCAATCCCGCTTCGTCGCGATACCAGGTTAATGTCGCCTCACGACATAAGGCTCCAAAATCATTAAATAAAACCTGAGCTGGCGCATCGCTGCCAGTAAATGTACCAATGGTTGGTGCTTGTTCGCCACCAGCAATGCGATCACGTGTCGGTGGATGACTGGCATACATGCCGCCCGAATGTTCAAGACCTTCTTTGATAATATTGGTTTTAATATCTGGTGCGATTTGGTTTACATTAGCACTAATTAGCTGCGGTAAATCATCCGCTAAGCGGCGCTCGCGCCACGCATGTTGTAAATCTTGATGGGCACCATTTTCAGCAGCGCCTAATACTGGCAATTCGCGCAAAGCTGATGCAAATGGTTCTTTGCCTACTAAACGAAAAGCATGGCGATCGGCATCAAATTCCATTTGGCGCGATAAAATGCTGGAGAATAAATGCCCTATCATCATCAATATCCATAATACCCGACGGGTCAGCCACACAAACAGGCGCGCTACATGTAAAATAAGGTTAATCGCAAAATGAATGTCGCTGTTTGCAACTTGTACCAACCACTCATCAAGTGCATCGCGGGCATAAACCACACGCGCAAACCAATGATTAACTGTCCGAATTAAATAGCTTGCACGCATGGCCCAGCCTTGGGCGAAATGGCCAAATTCATGTGCTAAAACACCGGTAAGTTGCCGGACATTTTGTCCTGCAACTAATGGTAAGCCAATGGTTAATACTAAATCATTGCCCAACATACTCCACATACCACGACGAAACGATGCGGATGCATTAACTTCACATGATAAATCAATACGTTTCGGAACTGGAGCACCAACGGAATCACATAATTTTTTTACAAAGGCAAATAGGAACGGATCTTGTTTCGGATTTGCTGAAAACGGTTTGGCTCCTTTGGGTGGGCGGACAAATAATGGTTTAAACATAAATATTACTAATATGCCACCGATGACCAATGGCCCAATATACATGAGGAGAAAACCTTTCCCCGCATTTCTACCATGTCCTGCACCGATTATTTCTGGTCCATGTTGCGCATACCAAACCCACAAATAACTGACAGCCCCAGCTATACCCAAGTAAATAATGGGTAATAAAATCATACATATGGCCACAACAAATAATGACAATCCATACCCAAACGATATTTTCACTGGTTCAATGCGCCCAGAAAAGGACGATAATAATTGCTGTTGTTCCGCATTAAATGACGTCGACATAGCATGCTCTTTCTGGGCGTATGAGAAAAACGTTATCCCCACGCTAACACCCACTGAGAGCCTGTCATCTGATTATTAGTACAAAACCTTGATCAGCTGTATTAACAAGCCACTGGGTTGGCGGCCCGCAAAGTAAGCGATCGCCGTAAAACCCCGTTCCGGTAACTGTTTATAGAGCACTAGGAAATGAACCATAAAAAGGCATGCTATCATTATGAAACGACTACTTTTAATCTGTTTTATCACGCTGTGTTCGCTGACCAGCAGCTATCCTACTGATTTGGTAACGCGCACCTGGACGGTTGGTGAACTCGAACGACAGGCATTAGTTGCCGTACCAGCCAGCACAGACACAACATCATCTCCAACAAATAAGTTGTTACCCGTTGTATTCGCTTTTCATGGGCACGGTGGTTCCATGCAACAAGCATCTCGGAGTTTTGGCTATCACACCATATGGCCTGAAGCGATTATTATTTATCCACACGGCTTACCGACCCCCGGGAAATTAACCGATCCCGAAGGGAAGAAAAATGGTTGGCAATCAAAAGTCGGCGATCAAGACGATCGTGATTTATTATTTTTTGATGCGATGTTACAAACCTGTTTGAATGAATTACATGCTGACCCGCAACGCGTATACGCAACAGGCCATTCAAATGGTGGTGGGTTTACCTATTTGCTCGGCGCGGCGCGGGCTGATAAATTTGCCGCGTTAGCACCTTCTTCAGCTGTTATTAATCGTCCAGTAAACACTTTTAAGCCAATACCTTTATTGCATGTCGCGGGCGAAAATGATCCGCTCGTCAAGTTTACGTGGCAAACATTATCAATTACAACTGTGAAACGGATTAATGGCTGTGAAACAGGCAAACCGTGGGGTGATAACCAATTCTGTACGGAATATGAATCGCCAACAGGAACTCCCCTCGTTACCTGCATTCACCCTGGTGACCATAAATATTTTGCTGAAGCACCCGCTCTTATTGTGAAATTTTTTAAACAACACCAACGAACAGAAAAAACAGACACTCACGGTAAACAAAAGCCAACAGAGACGTCACCTACTCCATAAGCGAATACCGCATGCCAATACAAAACGCCTGGGCGATAAACATGCCCAGGCGTTTTAATTGTTAGTTAGCTGTTTTGCCACCTACATGCGTCTCAATGCTATTCGGCTAATAACCTCGTTTAAATCGGCATTTATTGAAAAATTGAAAATTCACCAAAAGGCAATTAACCGCAGAGGGCGCAGAGAGCGCAGAGATGGTTTTAAAACAACTCTACAATAAAAATTACCGCTTATAGGCATTTAAAGGTAATAAAATGAGCTAATATTTTTTTATAAATTCCCTCTGCGCTCTCTGCGTCCTCTGCGGTTAATCTGTCTTCGATTAAATGTATTTTCCAGGGGAAAACGCGATTATTAGCCGAATGACATTGTCTCCGTTTCCTACGTGTTGAAAGCTTTCAAAACCATACTTTCATGAAGAAAAAACGTATGACTTAGCGGAATAACATTGCATGTGTCTGCTATTTCAGCAAACCCTCTAACGTTGGCCACATCGCGTCGTACCAAATTTGATAACCCTTATCATTGGGATGAAGAGCATCAGGCATAATATCTTTACGCATATTTCCATTATCATCTAAGAATTTAGCGCCGATATCTAAGTAGGTGACATGCGTGGCATCATGAAAATCTTTAATAATCTCATTGGTGGCAACGACGCGTTTCCGCTTTTCATCGTCAGCGGTGTTGCCCCGAGGGAATATTGCTAACAAGAGAATTTTAGCATTCGGTAATTTAGTCCGCACCGTCTCAATAATCTTTTTGACGCCGGCGGCGACCCATTCTGGTTTTTCATCAGCAAAATGACCAATATTATTGGTGCCAATCATAATAACCACAGCTTTCGGATCGATTCCGTCTAATTCACCATTGGTGATTCTAAATAACACATCTTCCGTACGTTCGCCACTCACACCAAAATCCGCTGACTTATAAGCATCAAAATTTTTCCAGGTATTAGGGCTTTTTTTAGGCCACCCATCAGTGATCGAATCCCCTAAAAATAATAGTCCAACTGGACCTTCTTTAATACGCGCCAAAAAACCTTGGTGGCGTTTGGGATTCCGGTCATGCGGCGTTACTGATGAATCCGCTGTGCGTGGCGCTTTGGGTTCACCGGCTTGCGAAAGGTCAAGTACGCACATCAGTGCCAAGACTATACATAAACGAATAAGTACCATGGTGTCTCCATAAATGGTTTGATTAATGCCAGAAAGATAAGCCACAACCAATCAGATAATAATGAGATTTGTGTGAGAAGGTGCTCAATGAAGCGAGTTGTCTCACTCGGCTTTGATTTGAATGTGACGATATTCCATTTGCCCACGATCACCCTCTAAACCAATCGGGCCCGTTGCCGGTAATTTAAATTCCGCTTCGAGCACTTCACCATTACAGGTGCAATGGGCAACGCCATCTTTGGCAACGACAATAATTTCATTCCAGTCTTGTGGTTTGTACTTCTTTAATTCTTTATAGGGCCCAGCTATC
>JAHEDF010000353.1 GCA_024641365.1 Planctomycetota bacterium
GCATAACACAGCAATTGCTATTTTGGGCGTTTTATTGCTGGTTCTAGTTATGGCGACGGGAGCCAACGCGACGACTCACCATGCGCAGCGAACTTTTTTTGTGCGATTATTTTTATTTATCTGCTCTGTTATTATATTTTCATGTGCGTGGCCCTCTTATCAGCATGTCCACGGTGATTTATTAGCGCGTGATGCCGAACGACAAATTGCGGCGCGTTCATTTGCAAAATTACCTGTTACCAGCGGTGAAGCACTTACCCACATGCGAGATTTGCCTCCGAGTGGCATCCGCCTTGCCAATATTCAAGCATGGTTGGCACGTACAGAGGGACGCTACGATGATGCCAAGCACATTTTAGCAGAGGCAGCGGCTTTATCTCCGGGAGATGCGGCTACGTGGATTGAACGGGCCTATTTAGCCGCTGCATTAAATGATCAACCCGGCATGCAAACTGCCATTAACCGCGCTTTACACTGGGCGCCCGTATGGCCGAGCACGCAGCAGGCGGCACTGCAATTAACTATGGGTTATGGACAGGCAGCCTTACCTGATGATGACGCCAAACGAATTGTTACGACTTTATTACAATTAAATCGTTCACAGCCAGCCTGGTTCTTTCATCTCAGCGAACAGATTATCGGCACCGATGCTGTGAGCGATTATCTCATAAAAGCACCACCATTATTAGCTCAGTCCGGAGAACGGTGGCTTGCGGAAAAAGCTGACTTAGCAACCTGGATAGCAATCCGTAAAAATCACGCACTAAAACAAATGATTTCGCCATGGCTACTGCTCGTAGCTGAATCACTTTATAAAGATAACGTCTTTCAATTTTCCTTGCCAATTTCAGCAGACGATCGCAGACAATTAGCGGAACATCTCCAACAAGCAGCAATGCCAATGCCGGAAACTTTAATACAGGCATTACAACGCGACAGTAAACTACATGCATTTTGGGCAAAATCGGTAGACATTTTAGACAGCAACACGCAACAACAATTAGACACGTTACTTCGTAGTGAACTGCATCGCGCCTGGGTAAAAAAATGGTCTGACCGATTAATTGCAATTAAACGCGCACAAACAGGTGACACCAATGCCATCGGACGTGATACCGACCCGGAAATTATTGCCTGGATTGCGGGAGCAAATCCGAACTATCCTATTCCACCGTCAATAACTACCGTTGAACAGCAAAGAATTCATCTCTTATTAGAACGCTGGCGCGAATGGGATTGGCAAACCGTTGATGCCACCACGCAATGGTCATGGCATTTTAATGATGGGAATAACCCCGCTATTATAACCACAAATACCTGGACCGCCGTCATCATTAACGGCTCCCTGCAAGGGTGGATACGAGGCATCCAAAATATATCCCCCCTCATCCCCCCAGGCCTGAACCGAATAGTTTTAATCACACCGAAATAACTACTATTATGCACTTTGAAGTTAACATAACTCATCTCATAGCCTGCGTGGTGTTAATAATTATTTTATTAGTGTTAACCCCATTTATTAAATACAAAATCGCCCATAGATTTGCCCTGATTATAACTCTTTCCATAACCATGCCCGCCTTTGTTCCCGGCCACGGCGAAATCATGGCGATGATGCCAAATTGCTCGCTATGGTTCGTCCCGCACACCCCACCTAAAGTCATCTCTATAATCTACATACAAATCTACGCTGCCCTATTCACCACACTATTTTACGTAACAGGCCTAATGAAATTCAAAAACTAATTAAATAATTTTCTTTAAAATGGATACCCGTAAGTAGCAGAACTGAATGAGAGGCGGAGCAAGAGGCACAGCCCCAAAAAAACGCCCGCCGAGCGACGGTGGGCGGATATAATCGACGCAGTCGATCCGCCCATTTTTTCAAAGCGAAGCGCATGAAAAAAAGTCGCGACAAAGGAGCGCGGGAGCCTGAGGGCAGAGCCCTCAAAACAAAAAACCCTACTTTTTTCCCGCCGTCTGTTTCCCATTAAAATTAACCGCCGTCGGATCCATATCTTTCTCTCGACGAATAATACTACCGCGAATTTCACCATTTACCATCACAGCTCCATCTATTTCATAGGTAATGCCTTCAGCTGTGGTAAATTCTGCTTCATATTCCGTTTCGCTGACAACGCCTTTGTAATTTGCTTTGACTTTCGCCTTATATTTGAATTCGATGTCTTTTAATGACTGAACAGTAATTTTCCCGTCTGCGAAGACGACTTTCTCTTTGGGCTTTTTCTTGTCGGTCGGGAAGGTAATGGTGTAAGTGCGGCCATCTAAATCTGGTGGTGGTAGCGGTGGCTTCTTTTTTTCTGCCGACGTTAGCGAAGGGATAAATAGCAATAAAAATAATAGAAAGGAAAGTCTTTTGGTTAATTGCATGTGGAGATCTCCTTGATCACATTACGTGACATCGTGCACTCTATTTCACAGCATTAAAATAACGAGGTGACTTGCTTGTGGGTAGTTTTTTCTATGAAATATGATGGTGCTTACGCTATTATTATCCGTGAATAAATTAGATAAATAATGTGTCGCTATGAGCAATTATTTAGTAATTAACTCAGCTAATGCGCTTTCATAAGCGTCTACGATTGGTTTCGGGGCAAACCGTTCTGCGCTTTTTCGTGCCGCAAGACGCATTGCTTGATAGCGCGGAACATCCTCTAATAAATTCGCTGCCATTGTACCCAAACAGGTATCAGCCGCTGCTTCACATAATAATCCCGTCACACCATCTTCGACGACTTCTGGCAAACCACCGGCGCGATAACCAATAACCGGACATCCACAGGCCATGGCTTCTAAAGCCGCTAAACCAAATGACTCTGCTTGCGATGGTAATAAAAATAAATCACTCGCTTGTAAAATTGGCTCTGGCTTTTGCTGTCCTAATAATCGGACATCATCACGTACGCCTAATTCACGCGCTAAATGTTCCGCCTTGGGTAATTCTGGTCCATCACCGACTAACACTAAAACCGCACGCATGCGTTTGCGCAGAACGGCAAATGCACCGACGACTGCATCAACGCGTTTAACCGGTCTAAAATTAGACACATGGGTAATAACTCGGTAATCAGCGGGCGCTAAACTTTCACGCCAGGTCGGTTCCTTATGCGGAATAAAACGATCTATTTCAACAAAATTCGGAATGGTATGTATGCGACCGGGGGCTATATGAAACGCCTCTTCAGTTTCTTGTGCTAACCATTTGCTTGGTGTGGTAATTAAATCTTGGTTATTAATAGCGAATCTGGTAATTTCATAGAAACCACGTTCGCGGCCAACCAGCGTAATATCGGTACCATGTAAGGTGCAGGCTAATTTCACATCACAGCGCATGCGCGCAGCCCCTGTGCCATTTGGTCGACCGCATTCACGTAATACTTGCTGAGCCTGCCACGCTGCTGCCGCATGCGGAATCGCATAATGACTATGAATAATTTGTACGTCGTGTTCTTCAACGACCTCAATTAATTTATTGGTTAAATTCAGCGTGTAGGGCGGATAACGAAAAAGTGGATAATCACCGACATCTACTGCATGAAAGCGTAAATTCGGCAGCGGGCGATCTAAGCGAAACGGTTGTTCATAGGAAATAACATGCACATCGTGACCACGCTCAGCCAAATGAATGGCTAATTCCGTTGCCACCGCACCGCTACCACCATAGGTCGGATAACAAACAATGGCGAGGCGCATCATTCAGGCTTCGTGCTTGATGCAGATTTTTCTAACGCTGGTTGAATGCGCATACCAGTCACAGGGACTAAGACACGTGACCAGGTTTGATAGCCTTGGCGTTCAATAGTAATTTTACATTCTTTGGCTGGTAATGGAATTACTTGTGGTGTGGTTCCTTTAAAGACACCATCAATTAAAATATCTGCTTTCGCTGGGTCTGAATCAATTGTTACTTCAATCATATTAATTGCGCCAGCTGGCAATTGTTTTGGAATGGCGCGTAAATCCGGGTTGTCGTCTAAATATTTTTTAATGATGCCACATCCTGTGCTAAGGGCCTGCCACGTTGCGACTGATTCTGGCTCATTTACTGCACCCATAAATTTACCACTCTTCACATACTCTGTCTGTCCTTTTATTTGTTTGGTTAATACGACACGCCCATCGACATCAATTGCACGTAATTCAACAACTGAGTACTGGGTATAGTGTCGCCCCGTGCTGTCGGGTACGCCTTCAACGCGCTTTAATTCAATGACACTAGTTAAAATAACTAAATGCGCACCACCTGCTGTTGCCACACGTCCTTTATCCCATGCTGGATCGCCAGACTTTGGCAATGTTTCACCAACACGACCGTCAGCTCCACGTACTAATAAATCAATATAGTTTGCCATTTTGTGCGGTAATTCTCTCGCGCCGTCTGGATAAATGCTGGCGAGTGGCCCTAAATTAATTGGGGCAAATAAGACGATGCGATCATCGCCCCCACTTTCAGCCACCGTCACTGCTTCTGGTTTGGCTTCTGCATCAGATTCAGTCCATTTATTTTGTTCGCGCACACAGCCCGTAAACAGAGCAACGCACAGGATCACAATTGCTAATCGATGTGTATTCATGGGAGGGAGTATGTCGGCACATTCGCCCAGACCAGAGCAGCCTTGACCCCCTGCCACGAAACACCGACGCTACGTGCATGTTACGCGGCATTGCCCCTCAAATTGGCCCGGAATTATTAGGCGCACTGTACCGCATGGGACATGGTGATGAGTTAGTTCTTGCAGATGCACATTTTCCAGGGGAATCGTTGGGCCGTCGCGCTTCCATCTGTTTCTCGCGCTCGGCGAGAACGGCAAGCTGGCGCTCAAATTCCGCCCG
>JAHEDF010000354.1 GCA_024641365.1 Planctomycetota bacterium
GGTGACGAACCGGTGGCAATTAATATAACCGCAGCGGTCAAATTTTTTGTTGTGCCATCAGGGGCTACAACGATGACCGTATGTGGGTCTGCTAGGGTTGCTTCCCCAATTATTAATTCAGCATTGCGTTGTGATAAATTCGTTCGGCAAATACCACGCAACGCAGCCTGGACATTTTCTGCGTGATATTGCACTTCTTCAATATTGGCTTGGTGATCTAAGTGTACGTGCAAGCCCAGTTTGCGCGAACGCCAGCCAGATAATAAGTGCGCACTTTCGCGTAGCGCTTTACTGGGAATGGTACCAGTGTTGATTCCTGCTCCGCCAACCGCTTTGGCACGCTCGATGAGCGCGACCTTCTTACCAAAATATGAGGTCATTAAGGCGCCTGTGCTGCCTGCTGGGCCGGAGCCAATGACGATGAGGTCGTACTGATACGTATCCATAATTTGCCTAAAGAGTGGGGTTGGTAGGTCCTGATGCCGCCTACCCAGCATGCTTTACGGTACGAGTGCAACAAGTCTGACCATGTGTCAATTATGATAGAACCAAATATCTGGATCCTAGATAGTGGTTAACCACAAACACTTCACATTAAAACTGTCCCGCCTAAAATGTCTGAGGTAGATCATTAGCTAAAATTTACTTATGTGAAAGGCATCGCCAGATGTATAAATTATTCGTCTAAGTCGGATGTAAAGCGACATAAAGTTTCATTTTACAGTGGAAGATAAATACATTAATTTCTATAAAGAAACTTATATATCGACTAAGTAGAATTATTTATCTCTAAGCGTTTATATATGCCAATGACGTTAAGTAAGTGTCCGGATTATTTTATAAAATTCATCACATTGCTGTAAAAAAATATGAGATAATAGTGCGCCGAGTGACTCCACGAGATACCTATGCACAATGCCAACATTTATGAAATTTAGTTCATAAGTACTAAGTAATGACCATCGCGTATGTCCCGCGGTTATCGCGGCTATATAGTTATCAATGCTTTAATAGAGAACCGTATTTAGGGTAATGTTATGCAGAAGAATTTTATTATAATTAATCACTCTAGCATAATAAGCAGGGGAGCATTTACCTTATTTGAAGTGTCCATTTCTTTAGCCATAATTACCTTTGGCGTTCTCAGCATGGCAATGCTGTTTCCAAGCGGCATTAAAGCACAGCAAATGGCGCGCTATCAAATATACGCATCAGCAAAAGCGTTAGAAATGGTTGATGCGTTTACGACATTTCCCACTGCTAATCCAGCTTTGGATACCGAAGCGCCTAATCCGTGGGACGTGTCGGTAGGTCGCTCGAATATGTCATTTGATTTAGAACACCGTCTGGCAACGTATCGTTACGGTATAATGCCATTACCGACTTCTATAGCACGGCGCATTGATAGTGATAATGATGAAATTCAGAAAATATTAAATGAAGGTGGTCATATTTATTATTCGCAGCCACGTGCGGCGACCGGCTTTGCTGATTCTGGTTTGGCCACGTCGCCACCAAATGATGCGCAGCGATTAGTGTTTGCTGTGGTCGGTGCTGCCCAGAGTAATGCCATTACGGTTTTTCCATGGAAAGCATGGCCCTATTACATGCCATTCCCATCACCGCCAAGTCATGGAACTCATAAAAAAGAACCAGATTTCTCGGAGCCAGTTGATGCAGTTGAAACCTTCGGCGGAAAACGGGGGATTTTATGGGAAGATACATTTGATCCTGATATGCGTCCGGTTTTTTATTGTAAAATTGGACAATCAACGCCGACAGGAACAGATGATCCCAGTGAGTATGGCTATAAAAGCCATCAGCGTTATCACACCGCGGACAGTGCCAAACGGTATTGCAAAGTTGCCCTTTGGTATTGGAAGAAAAAAGGATTAGACGCAAATTATTTCCTCAGCGGTCAGCCACTTACGAGCTTTCCCAATACCATGCTCCCTAACGATCATTGGAAATTAGTGCAGGGTTTACGCTTTTTATCGCATGCTGCCATAAGCCTTACGACTTATTTTCCAAAATCGGAATTTGATGGAATCGGTGTTGAAATCGTTGGTGGGTTCAGTCCAGAAGGCGATTCAACGCAATCAGATGCGTGTAGTTTTAAATTGCCAATGATTGAAGCGTTGCATCAAAGCGCGATGAATTTAAGCGCCTTATTTGCTGCTACCTATCCGTATGATTGGGCAGTTCCGCGTCCCTTACAGCGTACGATAATGATGGACCATCCGTTAATTGAGTGGGATATTTATTCACCACCATTAACGGGAAATTTATTTGGCGCATCCGGTGTAGCTGCCCAACAATGGCGTCCAATTCCAGCACAACCGATTCAGCATATCGGGCGCAGTATGCAATTTAGTAACCAAGATATTCTTGCCACCAGTCCAACATTTACCTCAATGCCTGGATCAACCCAACCAGCGAATACGAACTGGGGGCGCACAGAACATTTTACCCTGACGCGTCCATTTACCCCAGATGAACGCTGTCGCCAATTAGTTTTTTGGGTGGTGGACTGGCAGTCCTATACCGATTGCGAAACGGCCCCGAGTGCCGCAGTTGATGCTGGTCGTTATCCACGATCCGCACCGTTTAATAGGCAGTCATTTTCCAATTTAATTAATCGTCACCCATTTAGAGATTGGCAGTTATATGTTTTCCGTAATCCAGAAAAACCGTTACTGTTTATTAGGGATGTCAGCAATGAGCCGGATGGATTCGATGTTAAAAAAATAATTATCGGTTCGGATGATGGCGCTCGTGGTGCCGCGAAAATTGGGGCCGGACCCTCAGATTATGATCGCTTTGGTCGCGCGGCAAATTCCAAGGCAGTTTTTGTCGGGCAATTTGGCGCGGACCGTAATTTTAATTTACAACTCGATCGCGGACATGTGCCGACCTCTGTGCGTATGCGTGCTGCGCATGTAGCTCGCTTTAATTTTTATGATGCACGCGTGCCATTGGCCCTTCGCTAAAAGGAGATAACAATGAAGGCGAATTATTTACAATTAAATGGAAGCGCTACCAGACACGCGTTTACGCTCATTGAATTGATGATCGCCATCGGCCTTGGCATGTTGATCGTTGTCGTGGCGGTTTCTGGTGTACGTATGGCGTCGCAAAGTGTCACGACATCGAATCGCTTAGCGTTAGAAAATTCCATGATGCGAGCGGGCTACTTTGCAGCGATGCAAGATGCGGATTATTGGTTGGCATGGGATGACCCTGATTCTCCTACTGATCAAGGATTACGTGATTATGAGGGAGCCCCGCCATATGGTCGCGGATTACCCTTTTCAGATTTTAACCAAACCATATTCCCTAAAAGGGGCACCGAAGGCACTGATCAAGAACGCGGTTGGAATCCAAATTATGCCTGGCATGCCAATGATAGCCGCACGTGGTTTAATGGAAATTTAGTAGAAGAGGGGAGAAATAGTGGTCATGTATTTGGTCATTACGAATTATTTGCGCATCACAAAACGTCTCCCAATTTAATTGCGCAGACGTGTTTGCCGCCATTAAATAAACCGAATGATACTCCGGCAGCTAAAAATAAAATAGTTGGCGTTGTATTTGGTGGTCAAGCCACACCAAAGCGAACGTGGTACAGTAATCAAATAGAAGGTTTAAAGAATTCGCTCGGTTATTATGGCGTTATTGACTATATGCCGGCAAATGCCATTTACGGCACACCTGGTGATCCTGGTCCTGATAATGCCTATGGCACGGGAGATGATTTTGATCAACGGATGTCGCGCGAATGGGTTGATCCATCAGGTTCCGGAGCAACCGGCGCTTATCGTTTTGCAAATAGTGATGGAGGGACTTCTTGGGCGCGTGGAATTTATCGTCATACGCGAGATTCGACGTATCCAATAATAGCAAAATCAAAATATACGGAAGCGGATACTTCTGGTTGGGATACAAAACAATTAATTAGAGATCATTGTCATTCGTGGGCAACGGATCGTGTCGGAAACGCAACCGGTCAAACAAGTGGCAATGGAATTCAGGATCTTACCAAAAAGGCTTTGTTAGATCGTCCGCTCGTAGAGGTACGTCCCGAATCATGGCCTGACATGTACGTCCATAGCATGCGCTACATCAGTAATTCTCGATTTGTAGCCATGTTTCGCATTGGCTGGATTAGTCCGCTTACTGGCGAAGCAACCTCGCTCAGTTTAACCACGGTTAGTACCTCATTACGTGGTGCGCGCCAACAACGTCGTCCGACTAAAAATGGTGGCGGGTGGGCAAAACCAGGCGAAGCGAACTTAGATACGGGCTATTAAGGAAATTATTTATGTTAAATAATAAAAATCGCAGCGGCACTATATTAATAATTGTCTCTGGCTTATGCGCGCTCATGGCCAGTTTAAGTATCGCCTTTATTGTGCGTATGAAAAGTGACGCGGAAGAAAGCCGCTTAGTGATGGCTGACGCGCAGGCACGGATCATGTTAGTGGCTGGCCTAAATTATATTCAAGAAGCGTCACGCTTAGGATGGGATGATTTAAATACACCTATGCATGAAGAGTCGTATGGATGGATTGATGTGCGTGATGGATTACTGGGACCAAAAACGAGTAGTGCAAATCCCAATACGGGGGTATTGCCAGTCCGGAAACCAGAAATGGGGCCGCCGAGTAAAAACTTCCCAATTGGTTCTGCTGGCCGTTTCCCGATGTTTATGTGGGAACGCCCACCATGTGCAGTGCAATTGACTAACTCCTATAATCCGATGCCCCAAGATAGCAGTCATGCTGATTTTGGTTTACCATATTTACGCTATCCAGATCCACAGCCTATCATAAACAACGCTTGGGAAAAAAAT
>JAHEDF010000019.1 GCA_024641365.1 Planctomycetota bacterium
ACGTTACCCTTGGCCTCCGAGCCTGATCCACGCCAGGTTTTTGAACGCTTATTTGGCACAGGGAAAGGTAAAGAACGCGAACAAAATATGCAGGCACGCATTGCCTCACGTCGCAGTGTATTAGATTTGGTATTGGACGATGCGCATAATTTGAAAAAGGAACTTGGTAATAACGACCGTCATAAAATGGACGAATATTTAAATAGTATTCGAACCATTGAAAAAGATATTGAAAAGAGTGAAGAATTTACGCTCCCTACTCCAGGCATCGAAAAACCGGGCAGCATCCCCAAGGACCACGGCGCACATATTCGCCTGATGTACGACTTGATGGCGCTGGCTTTTCATAGCGATTCAACACGTATTGCGACCTTTTTATTGGCCCACGATGGTAGTAACCGTAGTTTCCAGGAAATTGGCATTGGTGAAGGTCATCATGCATTATCGCACCATCAAAATAATGCCGAGTCTATGGCAAAGATTGCGCGTATCGATAAATTCTATGCCGAGCAATTTTCCTATTTCCTGAAAAAATTATCCGAACTAAAAGATCCTGATGGCAGCACTGTTCTTGAAAACAGTATGATTATGTACGGCAGTGGTCTGAGTGATGGCAACAAGCATCGCCACGATAATTTACCAATTCTATTATGTGGTAACGGTGGTGGTACTTTAAAACCGGGACGTCACATCGAAATGACGGATCGTACACCCTTGAATAATTTATTCTTAGGGATGTTGGAGCGTATGGGTGCATCCACTGGTAAACTTGGGGACAGTACGGGTGCCGAAACGCAACTCTAGACTGCGCTAGATGATCAGCAGTAATCTCATACAGATAATAGAAATGCTGTGCCAATCTTTATCGACTTATGTCGTCTGTTATTGATGCGACTGAAGCATGGCTAAAACATGGCTAGTTTATTGCGTCCAGTTGGGTTGTTTGTCCGATTTATTTGGGCCACGTACGGTCATGTATTGGGCTTTGGGCATTATGTTAATTTCTGTTGAGTTGCTCGCACTGCCGAATAATGCCTTAGGATATTCGATAGATGTATGGTCCTTTACAGCTTTGGTATTTATTATTGGTTGTGGAATGGGCATTGGTAAAGCCGCGGTTTATAAATACGTGACTAATTATTTTCCCAAAGATGTTGCTGCCGTCGGCGGGATGGTTGGTTTGCTCGGAGCACTTGGCGGATTCTTCCTGCCTTTAATGTTTGGCTATTTAAATGCCTGGACTGGTTGGATTCAAACACCTTTTATCGTGCTGTTTGCCCTCGTGGCAGGCAGTTTCTTATGGATGCACGTGAGTGTATTAAGTATGAAGCGCAAAGAGCCTGAAATGGAAAAGAGTGATTTGGCAACTGCGTAAATGCCAAATTGTAACTAATTTCACGACAAAGTTCAAAACCAAATAATGTCAAAGAATTCGTTTACTAAAAAACCCCTGCCTTAAAAGGCAGGGGTTTTTGCACTCTCACATAAAACCGTTACTTAGTTTTATTTGATATCGGAAGCTAAATATGCTGCAATATCAGCCAATGCTTGATGATCCAAACCCATCATTTCAGCCGGGAACATTAATGAGGTTCTAATTCTGGAGATTTTCTTAACCTTGGATTTGGGAATCATTTGCACAATGCCACCCATCGATTTTACAATGACGGGATCGCTTGATGACAAAACGATACCATCAATATCACCGACATCAGTAACAACTTTTGATGCTTCAAAGCCATGTGAAATATCTTTTGACGGATCGATAATGGCTTCAATGACCACTTCTTTCGGTTGGGTTTTGCCGAACATGGTCAAATCAGGTCCAAAATCTGCACCCTGCGAACCAATGTGGTGACAGGTGTAACAAACTGCGACACGCGTTTTTCCCGCCTCTGCATTACCGGTTAATTTAGCCGCTTCTGCCGCTATTAATTTACCCGACGGTGCAGGGAATGCCGGCGATGGCATTGGCTGAATAACCACTTTATCGGCGTCATAAATACCCGCTGTCTTCACAGCTTCACGCACACCAAAATCTTTCCATTCATTGTTCATACGATTAAGTAACCACCAGATTGCCAATGCTTTGTGCGGAAAGCCTTCAGCCTTGGCCACTTCTAACATGGCATCTGCTGAGGTTTTGTCTTGCACAAATGCGAGTGCATCCATGGCCAATTTTTTATGCGCTGCGCTAACGGAAGATGACAAGCAACGAGCTTTTAAAGCCGGTACTGATGCAACTGCACTTAAACGCCACGCAATCCACGCCGATGCGTCCGACCATGCTTCCGGAGCGCCAGCATCTTTTGCAACTGCCGCATATAATTCTTCCGTCTTGCCTGTCGCACCAATACCGAGGGCGTCTAAATAGGAACGATCTTTTCCATCAAATCCTTTGGCAACATCAACCAAAATACTCAGACTTTGTGCTGCTGGCACATCGCGACAAGATAATGCCGCTTCACGACGAAGCGCTGTCGATGCATCTTTTGCCGCAACCGCAGCCATTGCAATTACATCGATATTTGCACGGCGCAGTGCACGATAGGCAACTAAACGTTTATCTGCATTCGCGTCTTGCAGCATGGCCTTCACTTTTGCGACGCCACTTGGGCCCATCTGCGCTAATAACCAAGTCGCACGCGCTGCGATATATGGATTCGCATCAGCTAATAATTGCGTTACCGCAGGAACTGCTTCATCGCCTTTGGCCTTCAAGCCAACAAAGCCAATATTACGTACATTAACCGCTGGGCTCTTGAGCGCCGTAATTAATCCGTCGATAGTTTTTTCATCAAATTTTGGAATATTAGGCTTAAAGCCCTTTGGTGCGATACGGTAAATGGTACCAGTAATTCCGTCATCCAACGTTTGATGGCCACCGACGCGTCCATCAAACCAGTCAGCAACATAAATTGCGCCGTCTGCTCCGACGCTCACATCTGACGGGCGGAATAATGAGTGTAATTGGCCGTCCCATTTTCCACCAGTAAAGTCCGAACCATTAAATTCTTTTTTCAAATTAGAATTTAACCAGTCCATACGATCTAAGGCAAAGCCTGCTCCGTTCGCTTTTGGCAAGTAGCCAAACACAACGTTACGGCCAGGTTCACAACTTAATAAAAGCCCTGACCATTTATCACCGAGAGCGCCGTTTTCATAAAATACGATACCCGTTGGCGAACCACCTCCATACACGTCACCCGCTGGCATGGTTCCAGGATCTTCTTGACGCCACTCAGCAATTTGCGTTGTTTGCCCAGGACGTAAATCGGCACGCCATGAACGCTGACCATCGCGTGAGGCAAAACCAGCATTGCCGTATTCTAAAATATGGGTTACGCGGCAAGCAGGTGGATCGTCATTGTCGTTTTGGAAAACATCACCAATTGAATTAATGGTTTGTTCGTAACTATTACGATAATTATGTCCAATAACTTGCACGTTGGTGCCGTCCGAATTCATGCGTGCAGTAAAGCCGCCGAAATAGACATGGCCGTCATCACTTTTTTGTCCTGCAATTTCAGATGGCTTGAAAGCTGCCTTACCGCCACCTTTCATCTCTTGCGGATTATAGGGACTACCAATGCGAAATGTTTTTCCGGATTTATCGGTAAAGAGCGAACCACAGTTGCCAGCATTAAAATACCATAAACCATCAGGGCCCGCTGTTACGGAGTGTAAACTGTGGTCATGATTCCGACCATTAAATCCCGTTAATAATACTTCGCGCGTATCGCCTTCATCAAAAACTTTATTGCGATTGACGTCGGTATACACGATCATGTCAGGTGTCATGGAAACGATAATTTTGTTATCCAAAACACTGATGCCTAATGGCGCAATTAAAAATTCTTCCTGAACGAATACGTGGCTCTTATCGGCTTTACCATCGCCATCGGTATCACTAAGAACGACAACGCGGTCGCCCTCTGCACGTCGCCCATATTTATGGCGATAATTGACGCCTTCATTCACCCAAATATCACCATCACGATCGATATCCATATTTGTGGGGTTGGAAAATAATGGACTCGTAGCCCACACCGTGACTTCTAAACCTTCTGGCACCTGAAACATTTCTGGCGGTACTAATGTAGGCTTATCTTCAGCACCTACGAACGGCATGGCCATCATAGCTAAAAGAGCAGGAACTGCTTTACGCAAACGGATGCATGACGGAGTCGACGCAGTGCCAGTTGGAGTTTTAGAATTCATTGGTTGTCCTATGGGATGGGAGCGCGTTGATCACCAGATCGCAGCTGCTGAAGGGGTAGTGCTTTTACTCGCACAGCTATGGGCTGTTGAAGCCTACACCCCCTGCTACTACATACTGGTGTGTGATATAGAAAGTATCTCCACTCAGGGTTTAAAAGTATTAAGAGACTTAATTCCTGCTGGCGTTAAGTCCAAAGAAAAACTTATTCTGCATATGTGCATAATCAGCTCCTAAGCACGCCTACGCTGAACATATCAATTAATAATACTAATTATCAACAAGACTGCTTGTCTCATTGTTTTAATAAAGGTTGCCACAAACAATTATTATAATGACAGCTAAACAAAAATATTGTCTAGCAGGTTGCTGAAAAAGTAACCTGCGGAGTTTGAAGGGGACCGTCTGCCCCCCTTAGGGTAAGAGTCTGTTTTAATAATTGCGGAAAAATCGCGACTGCACGTCGCCCCGCAATTTATTAAAACCTAGCTGGTTGGTGTTTTCAGCAGCCTGCTAGGAAAACCGCCTAGAAATAGATTATGGCCACATGAATCTACGCCACATTATTCCCTTAGGTCCGGTCATTTATTCCTTATCGAATAGGAATGACTTTTACACTCCCACTGACTTTTTCTGCATCCACATACCCAATAGCCCCAGGAGTTTTTTCAATTAGAGCCACTAATTCTTCTTCGCTTTTTGTCGATAGAGGCATTGAGCCTCTCCCCGTAAAAACTAATTTTTTCCAACCTGACATAAATTGGTATTCATTTTTCCCCAATTGAGTCATTAGTTTTTCATGGCTCTTACTGCCCGTTACGATCACAACAATTACCCGTGATCCATCTGGCCATGTTGTTTTCTTTCCCGTAAAGTAATAATTAAACTCGCTCTCATTCATGTTGGCTATCTGGGTGCTCGGGTGCGCCACGATCGATTCGGCTGCACCCAGCGATAGGCACGTAATGAGCATGAACAGGATTTTAGAAGATTTTTGAACTAACATAATGGCTCCCGGGAAAATTGCTCGCATAGCAGGCCTCAGAAGTCGAAAGTGGTTTTAAGAGAGAAAATATTACCGTAGATATGTTGATTTGCAGATGTCGTTTCTTGTATACGTTCAAATTCGCCTTTAAGCAGAAAGTGATCCGTCACATCATAACGAACGGCAAATACGACTGATTTGGTATATGATGTTGAGTTATCAAAGCGTGACTGAGACCAGTTGTAAGCACCAAACACATGAACATTACTCAAAAAACCTGGCATTGTTGTAAGTTGGTAATTTACTGATCCATAAAATTGATTTGCCCGTGCCGTTAGCATCCGAGTCGAGGCCGGTTGGTCGACGCTGGCTGGAGGAAATGGCCCTGGAAATCCTGTCCCAACAAAATCCAAGGCGCCCGTATCGGTTGTCGCTTTCCAGTATTGATTGGTATATTCGCCTGCAAAAGTAAAATCACCTTTTTGGTATTCAAAACCCGTCATTATGTCTGTCCAATGATGAATATAGATATCTAACGATGTCCTCGCTGTCGTTCCCGATGCAGCACCAAGTCCCGGGTTAACTGGCATCGTCACATCTAACACGCCACCATTTAAGCGCATGTCATGCACATATAAATTTGACACTTTAAGTCGCAATCCATTAACAGGCGTGTTCCATGTCGCATAACCACCACTCATTCGTTCAAGGGTAATTGAATCAGCTGAAGTCAGCTTCATGGTCAAAGTCCCAACGCCAGGGATAGTTGGCGCTGCTTGTGCTATACCGTTTTTAAACGTATCAAAAATAGGCCCGTCACTTCCATCAATATTTTGCGTACCAACATAGCCCGATAAGTCGAGGCTACCAAAACTATCGGAGCGTAGTGAACTATTTATCTGCGCGCCATTGGCCGCCAAAAAGAAATCGCGAAATGATGCTGAATAGGTTGCACGCGGCAAAAATACTGGCGTACGAGTCATATCCAAATCGCGGAAGTCGTTATATAATCCATGTCCTGTTTTAAAGCGCCCTGCGACGAAATTCACGTCCAACCAATTTATGTCCGTTGGTACTTGGTATTGGCCAAATGCCCAGTCAATTTGCACTTCATCATTGCCATACTTGCCAATATCATAGGCAATAAATTGTGCGCCAATACGTAAGCGATCGACAGGTGTCGCGGTAATATTAACCGCGAATTCATTTAATTCGAACGTTCCGCTATTCGTGTCTCGCCCCCATAGACCTGTGTTCTCGTATAATTGTCCATCGGTTCGCACATAACCTTGACTAGCAAAGCCGTGTAGTTGCAGGCCGAAATCATCGACGGCAAAAGCCGTCGATGAGCCGACGATTATAAGCAGTGATGGTAACAGATAAGATTGGCCAGACATAGGGACCTCACATTCAATGTTGCTGTAACTGATAAGGTGTACCTTATGAATTATTAATTTGTCAATTAAATCTTTATACAACTATTATAAAATTAATCGGAGACAGTTATTTTTAACCCGTTAATTATAAAATTATAGCCGTCAGGAATGCGCCTTCTATTTCGCGATAACTGATAAAACGCGGTAAATAACGGACTTTTATTAGGGTAAATAAGTCTAATCTTGATGTTATTATAAATACTGTCTTCGCATGACGACACCTGAATATAAGTACTTTATTATTAAGAGGTCAGTTTTATTTAACTAAATTATTTAAAATTACTGTCTTCGCACTGCGACACCATAGGTGTCATATTGCAGAAAATTAATTACATTCGATCCACAATGCTATAAATACTGTCTTCGTGCTGCGACACCGCCTAACCGATACACGTATTTATAAGATATAAATTGAGATGATTCCGCTGAACAGGTATTGTCATAGAGGCTGTCCCCGCGCTGCGACATCATACTTAATTGCTTTAACCAACATGGTCATTTGCTGGCCAGGACTGCCCCAATGTACGTGGACCGACGCTCCCTTGGCGCAAACAACCCAGCGCCACAAGCGCGACTATAAACGGCATCGCCTGAAAAAGTTGGTAGGGAACGACGTTGTTATATCCACGACTCTGCAAGACACTTTGTAGCGCATCCACTGCACCAAAACCGAGGCAAACCAATACCAACCAGCAAATGCGCCAACGTGCAAATATGACAAGCGCCAAAATAACAAAACCCATGCCGCCAGTCATTAACGCCGTAAAACCATGAACCCGCATGAGTGATAAATACGCACCCGCTAATCCAGCCAACATACCAGCGCATAGGATTATACCAAAACGCCAGCGTCTAACCGTGATCCCCAATTTTTGACAAGCATCAGGATTATCTCCTAATGCTGAAATAATAAGTCCCAAACGCGTTGAGCGCAGCAACCACCAACTGCTAAAAATAATAACGAACACACCAAGCAGCAAACCATATTGATGAAAGACAAGCGGTCCGACAATTGGCAAATCAAATAAAATGCGATCTACGTCTGGTGATAAGCCCGGAATAATACCTCGCGTAAAACCAACACCGTTAGCTAATTCTGCATATCCATGCGATTGCAATAATAACCACGCCGTACCACTACCGCCCACGGCAATTAAATTTATCGCCATACCCGTCACTATTTGATCCGTTCTCATATACACAGTCGCCCAAGCAAAAATGGCTGCCAAAATTCCTGCCACGCTGATGGCGGTCAGCAGTCCAATATATGCATATCCACTTAATGCCGCTCCAGCAAAACCACCGATGCAACCAGCTAGCAATAATCCTTCAATTCCAACATTTAACGTACCACTGCGTTGTGCACACAGTTCTCCTATGCCAGCAATAATAAATGGAACCGCTGCCGTGACTGCCTGCGCTGCTAATAAAACCACCAACGTATCGTTGATCATGTGGTTTCTCCCTGCGGACGCAGGCGCCAACGCAATGCTAAGGCGGTACCGACCAAAATGGCTATGACCACAACTCCTTGCATGATGTCACCGACATCATGCGGGATAGCTAATCGGCGTTCTAAATGCCGAGCACCAGTGCTCAGCATGCCCATAAATAATGCCGCTGCGATAATGCCAAGTGGATGTAAACGTCCAAGCATCGCGACTGCAATTCCGGCATAGCCATAACTGCTCGGCGTTCCGCTCAACATGCCTGTTACTCCCGCAACATGACACGCACCACCAAGTCCCGCTAAACCACCACTAATTAACATGACTAACGCTTGTCGAGATATTACCGGCATCCCCACTACATGTGCAGCACGTGCATTAAGGCCGACTGCTTGAATTTCAAAACCAAATCGTGTCCAGCGCAAAGCGATAAATAAACAGCAGGCAAGCACAACACCAACTATAACACCACTATGTAATTTTGTGCCAGCCATCAATAATGGCAGGCGAAAATTATCTGCAATCACAGCTGTTTGTGGAGCGGTAGTTGCCGGGTCATGTAATGGCCCTTGCACTAACATACCAACCACAGCAACAGCAATAAAATTTAGTAATATAGTTGACAGCACCACCGGAATCGAACGCCATCGTTCACCAATAGTGCTTAATAAAGCCCACCCTGCTCCTGCACTTGCGGCAATGAATAAAGCAACTGGCAAGGAAAACCACGCTGGACCAGGAATCGCCCAGGTTGTCGCACAGCCAACCATGATAACGGCGCCAATTAAAAATTGCCCCTCGCCACCTATGTTCCACACGCCGCAGCGAAAGGCGATAGCGGCAGCTAAACCAGTAAATAATAATGGGCCTGCCTCCTGCACACTCATAGCTAAGCGCAGGATATTCCCGGCTGCACCGACACTCCATGTTGCTAGAACGGTGGTTGGTGCATGTCCCATAAAAAACAACACCACTAGCAAAATAATGACAGGCCCTGCAATTGCTGTTGCGATAATGAGGGTGCTGTAGAGCCAATTTTTCCAGGCCCACGTCATTTGCCGACTCCTGCCATTAATTGTGCGATATCAGCGCGCGAAGCATCGGGCCACTTACTGGGCAGCAAGCAACCGCGCTGCATGACTAATAGGCGATCAGCAATAGCCATTATTTCATCAATATCATTGTGCACCAATAATACGGCAGCACCATTATTTCGTGCTTGCACTAAATTCCGTAATACTGATTGGGCAGCAGCAATATCTAAGCCGCGAGTCGGATTAACAGCAATGATGTACGATGGATTACCATAAAATTCTCGGCCAATTACTGCTTTTTGTTGGTTGCCTCCTGATAAAGTGGCAATTGGCACTTCTGCGCCCGGTGCACGAATATCACATTCTACCATTACATTCTGAACATGACGCCGCCATGCTGATAACGTTAAAAAACCATGATGGCTGAATGCCGGCATACCATAATGTTTTAGCATCACATTCTGCTCAACCGACATCGGCAAAACCAACGCATCGCGATGGCGATCATCAGGAATATAGGCGCATGTGTGCGGATCGAAAGGAGAGTGCATTACTCCGTTTGTTATGGCTACCGCACCAATTAATACATTGATTAATGTCGCTTGCCCATTTCCTTCAACGCCAGCAATCCCAACAATTTCCCCTTTTCGCACTGATAAATTAATATCGCGCAATAAATATTCCTTTTTACTATTTTGCACACTTACATTTTCTAAGCTGATCACTTGCATAGCAGCAGCAGTTGCGGGCTGCGGTGTATTTTGAACCTGATCTACAGCCTCACCAACCATATGCGTTGCCAAAGTGTCTATCGGCGTTTGTGCGTCTCCGTGATAAGTAATTTTACCACGCCGCAGTACCGTTACGACATCACAGACCTGGGTGATTTCTGGCAATTTATGGCTAATAAATAAAACCGCGACGCCATCTGCTGCCAAACTTTTTATTGCTACCATCAGTTCGTCACGTTCGCTATCAGTTAATACCGCTGTTGGTTCATCTAAAATTAATGTGCGCGATTCATTCGCTGATTGTTCTAGTGCAATAAGGGCTTTAATAATTTCAACGCGTTGCTGCTGACCAACAGCTAATGTTTCGACAATGGCAGCTGGATCAATGTTCCAATGCAAGCGTTCGGTACATGCACGAATGCGTTGCGCCCATTGTTGACGATCACACCGACCCAGCGTCGACTGCAGTGCCAAAATAATATTATCAACTACAGATAAAGTCGGTATTAAAGCAAAATGTTGATGCACCATGCCGATGCCGCACTGTTGTGCGTGTGCTGGTGAGTGCACAGCGGTGATTTTATTATTTATCGAAATGGTTCCCTGATCTGGAGCCAGCAGACCAAAAACAATATGCATTAATGTTGATTTTCCGGCGCCATTTTCTCCGACTAATCCATGCACTTGCCCTCTCGCACAGGTCAACGACACATCAGTCAATGCCGCAACCGCTCCAAATTGTTTACTGATATGTGAGAGAGTCAGCATTGCGTGCTATAAAGTTACTCACTGACATCTTTGGTATAGGTGTGCCCCCATTGACCAAGGGTGCCATAGACAGATGGACCGTTAAAGGAGTAACCAAATATCCACATAATGCCTTCATTAATTGACATCATGACGCGATTAAATTCACCAAAGCTATCGCGATATTCAATAACCCCAATTCGTTTTCCAAATGTAGTAGTCGATGTCCAATCCTTAATCATAAGACATTCCAATGTGAACCACACCACAACAAGGGCAGCACAGCAAATTGCGATAATTTTCTTTTTGTTCATGTTAGTCGACTATGCCTACATTTTATTGATTGGGAATAGTAATGGTTCCTTTGGCTAGCGCTTCCCCTGCTGTTTTAACGGCTTCTTGCAACTCTTTAGTGATTACCGTTTGTGTTAGCATCGGATTGAGCACCGCCACACAGGTACCACGCTTTAAATTTTCTTGAACTATTCCGGGTTTAAATAAATTGCCTTTCACTGCCTCTGCAACTTTCTGAAAAGTAGCGTCTAAGCGAATGACTGCACATGCCAAGGTGTGCGCAGCACAAATAGCATTATTATTTTGGTCAGCAACACAGCCAAAAACATAAACTGGGTTTTGTGGATTTTTTTCGTTGTGTTCTTTAATCGCTTCAAATACACCGCGACTCGCGGCGTCGACATCATGATAAACAATGTCAATGCCTTGTGAAAAAAATGCTTCCGTTTGTGATTTAGATTTTACGGGTTCATCCCATGATGTATAGGCTTCAACGACAACTATATTTGCTTTCACACTACGAGCACCAGCCAAAAATCCGCGATAACATGCTTTTACGGATGGAATAGGTGCACCACCAACAAATCCTAATTTTCCGGTTTTGGAAAGAGTGGCTCCCATAATTCCTAATTGGTAAGAAGCCTGCGATACATCAAAATCGAGTGTCATGATGCCGGGTTTTTCAATATCTGCACCACTGACTGCAATTTTCATTTTCGTACCACTGGCTGCTACTTCAGCTGCTGGTGTTAAAAATTCATAGCCATGTGCAATAACTAAATCAAAACCATCTGCAGCATAAGAACGTAATTCGTCCCCACTCGCTTCTTGGCTCACTTTTTGTACGACAGAAATTTCTGCTCCGAGTGACGCCTTAACACGGTCCATTGCCTCTTTCGCTAATTGGTTCCATCCACCATCGGTTACGGAACCAGAACAAATTAAACCGATTTTCATTGCCTCGCCAGCAAAGGACATCGCGAAAAAAAAGCATAATAAAACAAAAACACGCATAGCAATTACCTTGGTGACAGTCGTGTTCTATAACTAAAAAAAGGCATGACGCTATACGCACACCGTAAAGCTGTCACAAATTGTGATACACCGGCTTAAACCAAGCGATCATACCAGCGACGCCCAATTTCACGAGCCACGTGCAAACTTAAGTTAAACGCATCCAGATCTGCATAATCACAACGGCGCGCTAACAGCGTGCGCTCATCAGTATCTTTCGGTAAACTACTAATCGCTTTTCCAGCAGCCAAGCGCATACGCGATTCCGCAAATCGCAAAGTATGTAAACTGCTGGTTAGTTCTTCGACAGCCTCCAGCGGAATTCGCCCTAAATCGCCAAGCCGAGCAATCATATCTTCGGTTGCGCAGCCGATTGGCATTTGTGACGGATCTAATCCTAAACTCACAAACTGTGCAATAAATTCATGATCGACATAACCACCCCATCCACGTTTTACATGATCACGCCCAGCAACACTGTCCTCTAATCGAACACGCATATCGCGCACTTCAGTTCGTGAGTTCTGGTCTATCGGCTGCGTAAATGCTGCGCTACGAATTAATGAAATCGCTTCATTGGCTAATTGTGGATCGCCTGCTAAATAAGAGACGCGCAACATTGCCATGCGTTCCCACACGTCGCGTTTATCCTCCCAATATTTTTTTAATGCTTCGGTATTAGCCACCATCGGCCCCCCATCACCCCAGGGACGTAAGCGAGGATCTACCTCATAGACATGCGCTTCATGCATTATGCGCATTAACGTTTGTGCGATACGCAACCAAAAAGAATCGCCATCATAATCCGCTTTGGGACAGTGGCCGCCAGGATCTGAAACAAATATGACATCCATATCACTGGCATAGGTTAATTCTTTAGAACCTAATTTACCAAGCCCCAATACCGCAAAACGCGTTGGGCGTTTTCCTTCCATAGGAATGCCCCATTCGGCCGCTCGGTCCGCAATTACGCGCGGCAATAATGCATTAAATACGGCTGATGCTGTGGCGGTTAATTGTTCGCCAACATCTCGTTGGGTGATGCCTTCTAAATCGCGCATCGCCGTTGCTGCTGTTTCGCGAGCGACCATAAAAGCCAACGGCTCACCAGGATTAGATAAACCCGCAATTAATGTGCGTGCTTCTGCTGCTAATACACCTTCTGAACGCAAACGTTTATTCAGTGTGTCGATTACTTCATCAGGTAAACCCGGAAAGTCGTGCATTAATTGAATAAGAAAGCGCGACCATCCTGCTAAATCAGCAAACATAGTTAAAATATCAGCCCGCATGCCTAATAATTCATAGAACGTCGAACGCCCACCGACGGCGTGCACAATTTCAACAAAATTTTCTAAGGTAAAATCCGGATTCGGGCTCTCGCCAATTAAATGCAGCAATAATGGCATTATTTTAACTAAACTGCGTTCCGTGCGACTGCGACTTAATACAAAAAATGGTTCTTCAGCTAATTGGCGTAAATTATAACAAGCCTTTTTAATATCTTTAAAACCAACTTTCTCTAAATATTTTTCCGTTAACTTATCATCAGCTTCACCTTGTACTACGAGCGCCATCATGGCGTCATCTTCTTGTGTCGTGGTCAAGAAATGACGTCCAACAATTTCACGCACGTGCGTACGCACGCGTGCATGCTTACGATCAAAGCGTTCAAGTGCATCGCGTCCTTTGTAGCCACAACGATGCGCTAAACTGGTTCGACGATCATCTGCCGCTGGCATGTCATGTTCTTGCCGATCATCCCACATTTGCATACGATGTTCGACCGTTCGCAGCCAAATATAGTAGTCTTCCAATTGTCGTGCATCTACCGGCGGCATAAACCCACGATCAGTTAACATATGTAATGTGGGTAAAGTCGCGCGCTCACGTAGTTCTGGTAAACGACCACCGTACGCTAACTGAAAGTATTGCACTAAGAATTCAATATCGCGAATACCGCCTGCGCCGGTTTTAATATTTGATTCTTGTGCACGTTCTTCAATACGCCGACGCATACTACGCGCATCATCAAGTGTCTCCCATTCTGGATCTTTTGGATAAATCCATGGCTGTAATTCTTCAATTAATTTTTGTCCGAAAGTTAAATTGCCAGCAACTGGTCGGGCTTTAATCATGGCCTGACGTTCCCATGCGCGCCCGACACTATAATAATAATCATATGTTTCACGTAAACTTAATGCCAATTCACCGCGATCACCCTCTGGGCGCAGCCGCATATCAATACGAAATAAACGCCCATCATCTGCTGGATTCTCTAAGATCTGAATCATTTCTTGACCAATGCGCTGATGATATTCGTGATAATCTGGTGGCGAATCCTCTATTTCTTTATAGAGAAAAATGAGATCAATATCACTACTATAATTTAATTCACGCGCTCCATGTTTGCCCATCGCCAAAACGGCAAAGGCACGCTGATCAGGTGGCAATGCTGCAATATGTTCAAAACGACTATTCACAGCATGCTCAGCCATCGCAAATGCCGATTGTATAAGAACGTCGACCACGTCTGACATTTCAATTACCAATGCTTCAAAACTGAGCGAGTTCGTCATGTCACCTAAGATTAGGCGCAAAAAATGCCGGTGTTTAAATCGCGCTAAAATTCGACGACGTTGATTTAAGTCTGCACCTGCCTGTTCATGCAGCAGTGAATCGGCCAATAACTCATTACCCCATACTTGGCGATGGTGCCCCGCATTAACTATTTCAATAAAATCATCTGGATGGCGACAGGCGACATGAAATCCATAACGGCTTATATGTCCGAGGCGCAATAATAATTCCAGTCCCGATGGATCTTTTTGCCAATCGCTTAATATCGCCTCCGGATTAACACAATTGGATAAAAAACTGCGTAGGTCTGCTGGAACCCGCGATATTATTTGCGTCTCGTCTGAACGACTCGTTTGGTAGTGATGCATAAACGACAACGTCGTTCCAGCTAACTCACCATAGAGCTTTGCTAAGCGTTCTTGCCAGGTGTCATCTTGCATGCGCCCGTCAGCGTGATGAGCAATTGTGTGAACGAAAGCCTCTTTATGAGCTACGAGCTGGCAGACACGAGTCACTTGTAGCCGTAAGCTCTAAATCCCCCTTGCCTATCCCCCAGAGCTCCCATCACATAGCACTATGTTCACCGGAATTATCGAACACGTCGCTCCCATTGCATCGATTGACCACCGTCATGCGGGGACCGTTTTGCGTCTGGAATTAGGTCCGTTAGCAGTCGATGCAAAATTAGGCGACAGCATTGCCGTTAATGGCATCTGTTTAACGATTGCTGAACTGAGTGGTACGACAGCACAATTTGATGTGAGTCCAGAAACAAAATTAAAAACTACCGTTGCTGGTTGGAGTATTGGTCGCTTAGTAAATCTGGAACGAGCGCTCGCTTTTGGCCAACGATTAGGCGGTCATTTAGTCAGTGGTCATGTGGACGGAGTTGGTCGCTTATTACATCGACAAAAAGATGGTGACAGCGAACGATTTACTTTTGTCTTGCCTGATGGTGATGCCGTACGTGTAGTTGAAAAAGGCTCCATTACTATTGATGGTATTAGTTTGACCACCTGGGATTGCGTAGGCGCACGTTGTTCAATTGCCGTTATCCCACATACATTAACAAATACCAACTTGACACAATTACGGCCAGGCATGCCAGTTAATTTAGAAATGGATCTTATTGGCCGCTGGGTAGAAACCATGCTTCCTGATAAAAAATCAACTGGTAAGCAATCATGATCTCAGCCCGTCATTTACTAATTGGATAGTGTCTTATGCCAGCGTGGTACATTGCTCGTCGGGATATTATTGCTGCATTTACCTCGCCCCTAGCGTGGTTGGTTTTGGCGTGTTGGACTTTGCTCACCAATATTTTATTTATTCGTACGTTAGATGCCGTTCACGGCACGCCAGGAGCTGATCAACCGCTGTTTGTCGAATCGTTAAATTTAGGCGTAATATTTTTAGCGCTTTTAGCTCCCGCCATTACCATGACCAGTTTTGCTCAGGAACGCCAACAAGGTACCATGCAATTATTACTGACGGTACCAATTCAAGAACATCATTTAATTCTTGGGAAATTTTTAGCTGCGGCAGTCGTGTTAGGCTCATTATTGCTCGCAACGCTTTTTCAGCCGGTGACCTTATTAATTATCAGCGCCATTGATGGACCGCAATTAGCTGCTGGCTATATCGGCTTATCATTACAGTTATGTTTTCTAGCGGCATTAGGCGTGTGGATTAGTTTGTTAGTAGATAGTCCCATCGCTGCGTACGTTTTAACCTTTGCTGCCATCGCTGTGCTATTGCTTGTTGGTATCGCACCACGTGATTCGTGGCTTTATAATATCGGGCAAGCCGTTGGTATGGTCAGTCGTTTAGAGCCATTTTTTCGCGGTGATATGCGATTAGGGAATGTCCTGTATTTTGGGGCTACGACTGGCTGCTGCTTAGTTATGGCGCATAGTGCATTGTTGGCGCGGAGGATTCATGGCTGAATCCGCAAATCACGCAGAAACAAAAAGTACAACAACAGCCTCGACACCCGGCTGGACTAAACGACTTGGACGTCTTGGTGGTCGCACCATATTAATATTATTAGTCTTAATGTTTATCGTTGCTGCTGCAGATCGCAGTCGCTTACGTGTTGACTGGAGTGCAGATAATCGTTTTTCGTTATCACCAGCCTTAATATCATTATTAGAAAAACAACACGATCAGTTAGAATTAATTACCGTATGGCCAATTGAATTTGATGATTTAGCACGCCCCCTCTTAGATGGGTTACGCGTTATAGCCGAACGCTCGCCCGCGATTACCTACCGACATATCGATCCCATTTTACATAAACCAACCCTGGCAACATTTGAAAAAACATATGGTGCAGCACTGGTACCCGCAATTTATGTAGTGCGTCCTGCTATTAAGCGCGCGTTTTATATCCCAGTAAACAGTAATACGCGCATTGAATTACAACGTGAAATCGGCGGCGCACTGGTATCTTTAGCTGAAGGCGTGCAACCACGCATTAGTTTATTACAAGGACATGGTGAATTACGTCCTGATGGCGGATTGGACGATGGCTGCAATGAATTGATTCGCGCATTTGAATTAGCGGGCTTTGATGTGCACCTGAGTGAAATTGCTCGCGATGGAAAAATTAACCCAGAATCGTTATTAATTATTGCTGGTGCTACTACACCATTAGGTCCCGATTTAGCACAAGTGAAAGCGCATATTGTAGATGGTGGAGCAACCTTCATTTTAGGCGATGATCGTTTGCCGCAAGATTTAGGTGATTATTTACGTACACGCGGCATCATGATGGGACCGTCATTACCACAAGAATTACCAAGTGCCTTACAGGCTAATGGTAATTTTATCCCTGCACTCAGTCCCGGTGCGCCTTCTATTCCACCACGTATTATTGTCAGCTTACATCGCCATCTAATTGGACAGGAATCGACATTTCCGCATCATAATTTATTATTGGATAGCGATTTAATGAATCCTCGCCATACTGCTCTGCAACGAGCGTTATTAAGTGGGCAAAGTATGCTTAGCCCGTGGACGACGCCGGTGCAATTATTACAACCGGGTGCATTTGACGAAGAAACGCGCAAACGATTACAACAAGCTTATATTGCTTTAGGCACGACACCTTTTACCGCCGATATGTTATTACAAACTGCTCCGCATGATGCTTGGGTAAAAACACGTACTGAAGCTTTGCAAGCGCCTGAACAATTAGATTCGCAACCAGCCTTGCCTTTAGCGTGGAGCATAGAGTCGATGGTTGGTCCGAACAGTGTACGCGATGAGCAAAATGCCCGCATGGTTATTTTGGGAAGTCGCCAAGCTGCGAGCGATGGCATTTTAGCACAACGGCGTTTTGCCAACGCCACATTTTTTACCGATCTTGCGCATTGGGCATTACATCGAGATCGCGCGACGGCTATTCCAGAAGCTGAATCAAAGTCGTTTCGCGTCGAAGCCAGTGATAGTTTATTATTTTGGATTGAGGCTTTTCTTGTCGCTGTCATCCCCTGTTTTTGTATTGGCTTCGCGATATTAACGTGGTGGGATAGACGCTGATTTAGCGCTAAAACCTGTTACAAAGCAAAACACTGGCGTTAGTGATAAAAATTATCATTATAGCTTTGCAACAAGCCAATGCGCGATTCGCGTGCATGTGTACAGACAAACGGTTAAGGGGAGTGTGAATGGATTTTTGGACGGTGCTCAGTGGCATATTAGTATTATTATCGGCAGCATTAATTGCTGGCGTTATCTTTGAACGTCTTGGTCAAAGCGCTGTCTTAGGATATTTATTAGCGGGCTTGTTATTGGGACCAAATGCATTTGGACCAGAGACAGCACAAAATGCGACCGTCAGCAACATCGCAGAATTAGGCGTCGCCTTATTATTATTTGCCATCGGTCTTGAATTCTCATTAAAACGATTGTGGCGCATGGGGCCCGTTGGTCTTGGTGGCGGTACCGCTCAAGTCACCTTAACCGTTGGTATCGGTGCCGCGATTTCATTTGGCTTTGGACTCGACGCACAAGAAGCCATTGGTATCGGTGCTATTGTCGCATTTAGTTCGACTGCCTGCGTTTTACGCGTACTCACTGAT
>JAHEDF010000020.1 GCA_024641365.1 Planctomycetota bacterium
GATTGGACCTTTGGACTTACGTCTCATGTTTTACGTAAGTCCAAAGGTCCTATCCGCTCAATGAGTGAATTGGATCAATTAGAACATGCAAAATTAACCAGCTCTGGTCCTCGTCGTATTTTGCCGCCGCCACAGGCAGAACGAGTTTCACCAGCCCAGCACGATATTCCTGCCGCACGAGCGGCTTCATCTGCTGCTCCAACAGGCGAGGGAGCAGTGCCGGATTGGTTAAAACCAGTTGAAAACAAACCACGAAAATCATCGTCAAATATACAACCAACAGTAACTCCCCGACCCGCACCACAAGCAGGTACAACTTCGCAACCTGCCTTAAAGGATCTGCGGACTAAATTAGCAGAGGCGAAGCATCGTAATATTAAAGAGGAAGTGGAGGTGCTTCGACAGGAAGCTGGCCGATTATCCGCCAATGGCCAATCGGAAAAGGCCGCTGAAGTTTATATGCGTGCGGCCGCAATAACTCCGAATCCTAAAGAGAGCCAAGAATTAATGGCAAAAGCCACTTGGTCTCGTCGGTCTTTTGGGTGGGGTAAATTTATCCGTAGAATATTTATATTTCTCATTTTATGTGCAGCATTAGCAGCTGGCGCATTTTACGGTATCCCTGTTGGGCATAATATTCTTGCTGAACAGGCTTATGCACCAATTCAAGCTATCAGTGCACCAGCAGCACGTCTGCAAGCTACGGAACAATTTGTTGGGACCTATGGGAAATTAGTTCCATATTACGAAGAAATATTTAAACAGAAATATGACATAAATGTTATAAATCAGGCTAAAAATGATATAGAGCAATTAAAAATTCAATTATCGCCTCCTCCTGTAATTGAGGAGAAAAAACCAAGCCCTGCTGACTTGGAAATGAAAAAATTAGAAGCATTACGTGACGATGTTTCCATTCCTTGGATGCAAGTTGTTGCTGAAGCACGCCGTATTGTTGAGCAAGGTGCAGCAAAGGATCGTGCGCGTCCTATTTTATCTCAGGCAGAGCAACAAATTGCGGCTATGGCAAGTGATTACGAAGCCATTCGTAAACAATGGGCTGGTGGGCATCAGGGCGAAGTGGCAAAATTAGCAGCGCAGTTTAGAGAAAAACATACGCGCGCTGGGCAAGCGGCTCCATCGGCCTTGCCTGGGCAATTAACAATTGTTGACAATGATACCCAATCGGTGCCAACCGGAATTAAAATTGTTACGAAAGCGCTTTTAGAAGCGAATAGTGCACATACGGGCGTTATAGCAGGAGAAGCTGTTTTACCCACGGGTGAATTTGCTTTCTGCAGATATCCACATGTCCCTGTGCAAATTGAAATAAGTGCTCCAGGATACCGATCAGAACGCTTACAAATACCTGCTAGTGCTGAAACAGGGGTTGTTGTCGTTCCTGTTACCATGATACCGACAACCGTATGGCAAACTGAAGTGGGGAAATCGCCACGATGGATGCATGTTAATAAACTGCCTGAATCGAATAATATTGCTCTGGTTCGAACGCCAGATCGTTATTCACTTATTAATTTAGAAACGGGTAAATTGTCTAAGGGAATTAGTCGAGCTCAAATAGATGTGCCACTACCAAGTGGTACAAAAATAGCCTACTGGACTGATGCCTGGGATGTGAATGGAACACAATTAGTTACAGGCACAACTGATGGAATTGCTATTGGTATACGTGTTAGCCCGCAAGAATTGGTACTAGCAAATTTAATGCATCGTGGACCTAACCCCATGGTCGCTTTTCGCAGTAAAGAATTAACTTTTCAGGCCGGTGCTTATGCCTCTTTTGTGATTTCTAGTTCCGACCAAGGATTGCAAATTCAAGCGCGAACCAAAGACAAAGACTTATGGTCTTTCACCGGATTAAGTGGATTTAAACGACCACACATGTGGTTTGCCGATGATCGCGTAGTGGTAATCGATGATAATCAAATCCATCAATTTGATGAAGCTGATGGTCGCGTAATGGCGCAAAAAGCATTACCTGGTTTGCGGACTGGTCCCATTAAACAAATTCCGCAAACTACATTATTTATAATACCAACAGTGCAAGGCGCGGTCATATACAATATTCAGGCCAATAAGATAACGCCAGTAGCTGATACGATTTTATCAGAATCGAATGGTCGCCAAATAGCATTTAATAACAATAATCTTGTAGCAGTTCGCGGTAATCGTGATGTAAGCTTGTTGGTTTGGAATGGAAATAAATTTGAGAAGAAATGGCTCGTTTCATTACCCGAAGAGGCAAAAAAGATAGCTTGGATTTCTTGCAATGATAATTCTGTCATAGTGGCAGATGAGCAAAGTGCTGTTTATATTTTAAGTATAATGACAGGGGAGACCATTCGACAGATTCAACATCCGGCGTTGCTGCAAGAGGCTCCACAAATCATCAATAACAAATTAATTGTAAGTGATCGCGATGGACATATCTCGTCTTATTATTTACCTGGCTATAATTTCTAATTGAGATTTACTATTATTAAACGCTATTCATTAATAACTTGTAATAGTCGGGCAAATTTAGTGAGTGGCTGTGAGGCATAGGCAATAGACCACGTTGCTAATTGTTGGCGCCAAAAATCAGAGCAAAGTTGTGGTCGGTCGCATTCAATTTCCAATTCATAATCAATGCGGTTATTATTAAATTGGGTTTTATCTAAGCACAGTAGTGCGAGTGGTTCTTTCGTATATGAAAAAGCAAAACGCTCATTAGAAAAACCGCCGCAATAAACTAATGGCTCTCCCGCTAATTTTTCTAAATAGAGCGCTGGTAGCGGCAATTGTGTGACTTCAATCTGTCCCGACTCGACAGCTTCCCACATTTCGGGGTCCAGCCATTCTTCCCATTCCTGATGTTGATGTGCTCCGGCTGGGCCAAGTGGTCGTTTTGCCTTGCACGTTAACAGAACCCGGTCGTTTTCTCGCCTTATGCGCAAATTGAGCAAATGGCTACGTAACCGTTTATCGATCGAATCAAAAAAGCGGTTTTCTTGTTGTAGGCGTTCTCCAGGGCCAATGAAGGAGGCGAGCGCCTGGTACAATGCGGCATGAGCGGGGGCAGATAATGCCCATTTCAATTCGATTTCTAGGTGGGATGGCATGGATGAAGTCTAATTGCAGCAGAGAAAACGCCACGTAGCAAGTGCTGATGAAACCGGTCCATTGGCAGCATTTCCTTTGCCGATTGGGCCTTTATGGTGTTTCTGCCTTACCTGGAGACCTTTGTGAGTAATCCCTTCGATTTTCTTGCCCCTTTAGTAGAACTCGAAACGACCATTTCTGAGTTGGAAACGCGCAGTGCGCATTCGCATTTAGATGTCAGCGTTGAAGTACAATCATTACGGGAAAAATTAATTACGGAAACGCGTCGGTTATTTGCTGATCTGACACCCTGGCAACGTGTACAATTATCTCGTCATCCACAACGTCCGCAAACGACCGATTATATTGATCACATGGTTGATGATTTTGTGCCTTTAGCCGGTGATCGCATGTTTGCAGACGACAATGCGATTCAATGTGGTTTAGGGATGATTGGCGAACACCGTTGCCTCATCATAGGTCAGCAAAAAGGTAAAGACGTGCACGAGCGTCGTCGATGTAATTTTGGCATGCCGCACCCAGAAGGATACCGCAAAGCAATGGGTAAAATGCGCATGGCAGAACGATTTGGTTTAGCGGTGGTGTGTTTGGTGAATACACCAGGCGCATTTCCTGGTGTGGAAGCAGAAGAGCGCGGTCAATCAATTGCAATTGCAGAAAATATTCGCGATATGGCCATGCTTAAGACGCCAATAATTGTAGCGGTAATTGGAGAAGGTGGCTCAGGTGGTGCTTTAGGAATCGGTATTGGTGATCGCATGCTCATGTTAGAGAACAGTTATTTTTCTGTCATTTCACCCGAAGGATGCGCTGCTATTTTATGGAAAGATGGCAATAAAAAAGATATTGCAGCAGAACGATTATCTTTAACAGCTGAACCACTGAAACGTTTTGGAATTGTTGATCAAATTATTGAGGAGCCAGCTGGTGGCGCACATCGTCAACCAGTAGTTACGGCACATCTTATGCGCGAAGCAATTATTCAGCAATTAAATGAACTGAAAACGCTTAACACGGACGAACTGTTAGAAGCACGTTATCAAAAATATCGGGCCATCGGCGAAGTGGTTGAGTCAACTCCTGCTAATGGATAAAGCGATCATATGCTGAGAGCGCAAATGATGGTGCGCCCACAACGGGCTGAAGTATTGTGTCAACGCTTGTTAGCGGCTGGCTGGATTGAAGAATTAGAAGCTGTGGAATGTCGTGGATACGGTCGACAAAAAGGACATTTAGAGCAATACGAGGGCGCTGAATATGCGATCGATTTCTTGCCAAAAGTAAAAATTACTGGTTATTTACCGGATGAAAAGTGCGACGAATTAATTGATTTAGTCTGTTCGACCTGCAGAACCGGTCGTATTGGTGATGGGAAGATCTTTATTAGCGCAGTTGAACATCCCATCGAATTTTAAACGTTATTGCTAATAGTCGGTATATGAAGTAAAAGGTACTCATGCGACATGTGTTAAACATCTTGTTACTAGGTGTGACATTGGCTGTAATTCCTAACACAGGTTTCGCAGAGGATAAACCTGTTAACACAATTTGTCCGGTAACTGGTCAACCTGTAAATTCGGCAATTGCACCAATAATTGTAACTATTGGAAAGGGTGAGCGCTCACAAAAGATTTTAATAGGTGTGGCTGATGCAGATGCGGCAACTAAGGTAAAAAATAATCCAACTGCCTATATAAAAGCGGCTAAAGCAAATAAAAAAGCTGATTAATCAGATTTTTCCGTACGGCCTTCAGCCCAGGCATCGTGATAGGCAATCCATTGTGATGGTGCTGTGGCTAGAAAGCGTGCCATCGTTCCTGATAAGACATGCATTAAACGATTAACTTCATCAGCTTTAGAATTATTTGGGTCAGCGATTAAGGGTCGTCCAATTTGTAAATGTAATCGAGTTAAACCACGACGAGCTAGGTAGACAGGTACAATAGTCGCTTGTGCTTGTACAGCTAATGCAGCTGGACCTAATGGCAGTGACATGGTTTCACCTGCAAAGGGAATGCGTATACCATTCCCCGTGTAATCACGATCACCAACGATACCAACTATTCTCCCGGCTTTTAAAGAGCGCAATGTTCCAAGTGGAGCATTTTTTAGATCCAAACTTTCAGCGTTGGCACTTTTACGTAAACGCTTAAAAATATTATCAATTTCTGGATCTCCGCTGGTTAATGCAACTGCGTCCATGTACGTGACCCAACCAAGTCGGTAAAGCACCATAGAAATTAACTCCCAGTTACTATGGACGGTTAATATTATAGCGGGCCCGTTTAACGGTTTCTTTTTAAAGACACCATATGGATCTGATACAGTTAAATGAGGTGGCGCAAAGTACCACGCAGGAAGCCGATCCATGCGAAATGATTCGTATAAATACATAGCAAAGCAAATGTAATTACGTCGTACACTTCGTTTTAGCGCATCACGTGATGATTTAGGAATGAAGTGCGCTTGATTTCGTTCAACTACTTTGCGTCCACGTGCATCAAATAGCCACAAAAATTGACCAACTGTGTAGGCAATTAAACGACCTGCCGGAACGGGCGCATGTTGTGAGCTAGCTAATTTCAGGCGAAATACAAATCGCCGAAAGCCTGGAAAGCGTTGCATGACATCACGACTCATGCGTAACGCTCACACTGCAACATTATGATAAAATTATCTGACATTATAAGGTTTTTCCGTCGACATAAACTAAACGCGGTTGCAAATTGCCACGCCAATAACCAGCTTGCGGTCGCACTAAGAAATCAAATTTATGTCCGAGTGCACAAAAGACAGAGAAATGATCCTTGGCGCGCCAAGCTAATAATTCGCGCATACCACCACCAGCATCAGTTAATGCGCCACGTATATGATCTCCTTCTTTACCAAATAATTTCGGTTTCGAAATAAAAGTGCTGGCATGCACTCGTAATATGGGTTCTGGATTGGCGATACCAAACGGAGCGAGTGCCTCGAGTTGTTGAAAAAACTCACCATCTAACTCAACTATTGCCGCATCACCATCATATTCAGTTTTTGGTTGGAGATCACCGGCAGGAACAGATTTTGATACATTTTGATCAAAAACATCTTTAAAGGATTCGATTTTATCTGGTTCAATTGAGAGGCCAGCTGCCATGGCATGACCACCACCTTTTATCAATAATGGGCGACAGGCATCCAAAACATCTGCTAAATGAACCTGTGGGATACTACGTAAACTACCTTTTCCAATTCCATCTTGAATGGCAATTACGGCCGCTGGTTTTCCATATTTTTCGACTAAACGACTGGCGACAATACCAACGACACCTTGATGCCAATTCTCCCCAGAAAAAACTAAACTAGCGCGTTGCAATAATTTAGGATTATTATCTATCTCTCCAAATAATTGTTGTGATATAGTTTGTGTCAGGCGTTTGCGCTCTTCGTTTTCTTCAATTATTTTATGTAATACCGATTGTGCTTCGGCTTGATCAGTGGCTGTCAATAATTGGATATTTGCCATAGCGCTGCCTACACGGCCAGCCGCATTTAGTAGAGGGCCAATTTTCCACCCGACATCACCTGCGGCGATAGGGTGTTCCATGCGATTATGATCGCGTAAACTAGCGAGTCCTGGGTTGGTTGTGCGAGCGAGTGCTAATAATCCATGATGAACTAAAATTCTATTTTCACCAAGCAACGCCGCACAGTCAGATATCGTACCGACCGCAACAAGCGATAAACTGTCTAATAAAAATGTACGTAATCGGTCAGTGACTTTTTCGCCACCACTTAAAATTTTTGAGGTAGCCCATGCGAGTTTCCAGGCAACACCAACGCCAGCTAAATGTTTGTCAGGATAGGGGCAGTGTGGTTGATTTGGATTACAAACAGCTGTGCATTGCGGCAACGATCCTTGCGGCAAATGATGATCAGTAATAATAACAGAACAGCCAATTTCTTTTTCTATGCGCGCAGCCATGCCATGATCGGCAATTCCGCAGTCGACAGTGATCATGAGTTGTGCTTGGTGTTCACTCACAGCAGCCATGCTTGCTTCACTTAATCCATAGCCATCAATACGTCGGTGTGGAATCCAAGCGGTCGCTTGATGACTACAGGTGCGAATAAAAAGCGTTAATAAAGACGCGGCGGTTGAGCCATCAACATCATAATCGCCATGAATTAATATGCGTTCGCGGTTTGTTATGGCATCTGCTAGTCGCTGAGCGGCACGATCCATTCCCAACATTAATTCGGGTTTGTGGAGATCGCTTAAACGTTTTCCGAGAAACAGTTGTGCTTCATCGGGACCTTGAATACCGCGCAACGCTAACAAACGAGCAGTCAAATGACTGAGCTGCAATTCATGCTCAAGTTCTGCCACCATATCCTCAGGTGGGGTTCGGCACTGCCACAGTCGTTGGGGAGTCAACACAGATCTGACCTTCGGTATGAAAAGACAGGAATTACAGATGGATGACTAGTCGCTGTGTGCATGAGGTCTAGCTTTTAGCGCACTCAGCGGTTCCAGCTAGGGCCTTGCCGTGTCAGGATCACGCCCCGTTTGCGTCTGATTGTGCATGTTAGGAGTCACAATGATCCGATTTCTGTGTTTACTGTCTCTTTTTGCTTCGCTCACATGGGCAGGTGACGAAAACGCTCAGTTGGCGCCTGGTCGCGCATCCGGCATAAAGGGTGATGCCTCGGTGGTATGGGGCAAGCTCGATAATGGGGTGCGCTATGCCATTAAGGTCAATAATCAGCCACAAGAAAAAGTCTCGCTGCGTTTATTAGTTACTACCGGAAGTCTTTTTGAAGAAGATATTCAATTAGGTCTCGCTCATTATCTCGAACATTTAGCATTTAATGGTACGACCCATTATCCACCAGGAACTTTAGTCACACAATTACAACAATTAGGTTTATCGTTTGGCGCTCACACCAATGCGCACACGAGTTTTGATGAAACTGTTTATAAATTAGATCTTCCAGATCCGAAAGCGGCAACAGTTGCTATCGGCCTGCGCGTTTTAAGTGATTATGCCGGTGGCATGTTATTAATACCTGCAGAAATAGATCGTGAACGTGGCATAATTATGGCAGAAATGCGCGATCGTAATTCAGCCAGTTTACGTGAAGCCCAAGTTTTGTATCGAGCCATGTATCCCGGTAAAAAAATTGGTCAGCGATTTCCTATTGGTGTTCCAGAAACGGTTAATGCAGCAGACCGCAATGTCATAATGAAATTTTATAATGACTGGTATCGGCCAGAGCGCTTTGTTGTTGTAGCGGTCGGTGCTGTTGACCCGAGTGCTGTCGCAGTCCAAATTCGCGACGCATTTGAGATGTTAGCTGCCGCAGCTCCGGAACGTGCAGAGCCAGATATGGGGATCCTTACACCATCAGAATTAACGGTGTGCGTGCATAAAGAGCCAGAAGCCGAGGGCACCACGGTTTCGATTATGCACATGCGTCAACAAGCGCGCCTAGCTGATTCTATCACCACCCGAACAAATGATTTATTTGACGGTTTAGCCGGTCGTATTTTATCACAACGGTTAAGAAAATTAGTAGCAGCGAATCCAGATGGACCGGTGTTAGATGCAGCCGGATATTCTTACCAATGGCTCGATGTTTATCATGCGGGCGTACAGGCCAAAACACGCCCAGGCAAAGCATTGGAAACGATTGCCATAATAGAACAAGAAATTCGTCGGTTTTATGACCATGGACCGACCACTGCCGAAATAACAACGGTTGTCGCGCAAACGAAAAGCCAACTCGATGCTGCTGTAGCACAAGCCGGCAACCGAACGAATTCAGGGTTAGCAGATGCGCTTTATAAAGCGATTAAATTTGACGAAGCATTTTTGACGCCAGAACAAGAAAAACAATTATTGGACCCCATTTTAGTTAATGTGACTCCAGATAAATTATTGGCAGCCTTTAAAAAATCATGGTCAGGTGGGAATCCATTTATTTCAGTAACGGGCGTGGACGACTTAGGCCCAGATGGCGAGAAAAAATTACAGGCTGCTTACCGTGCATCGCAAGCGGTTCCTGTTTCAGCGCCAATTGAAAAGAGTGTTGCAGTGTGGGCTTATGGTGAACGACCAGCCGATCCAGTGCCCAATGCGGGCGAAGAAAGCGAACGCAAACGTAAAGCCGAATTATTTGCAAAAATGGGCATAACATTAGATCCAATTGGCCCAATTGATGTTGTAGTAAAACGTACCGAATACAAACCAAATGAAGTGCTGGTACAGGTTCGATTACAATTACCTATGGACAAACATCCCGCTGGATGGAGCGAATTAGTTGAGCAGGCATTTTTAGCGGGCGGTTTAGGAAAACATAAAGCCGAAGAATTAGCGGATGTTTTAGCGGGGACATCGAGTCGTATATCTTCGCCTCGTTTTGGTGAAAATGATATTGTGATTCAGGCATCATGCTTACCCAAGGATTTAGAAGTGTGTTTTCAACGTTTAGTCGCGCATTTAAGCGATCCTGGTTGGCATCCTGAAGCTGAAACAAAAGCGAAAGCAGAATGGCTGGAAGCATTAACTGCGGCCGAAACCAATTTAAATACGCAAGTGTCTATTCGTTTCCAAAATTTGGCAGTTTATGACGAGCCACACCGTCGCAGTGCTACCAAAGAAGAAGCCCAAGCCGTTACCTTTGCACAAGTACGCCCATGGTTTGAAAAAATATTGGCGACATCGCCTATGCAGGTTTCCATAGTTGGCGATATTGATGAACAAGCGGTGCTTGCATTAGCTCGACCATATTTTGCCACCATAAGCGCCGGTCGTCAGCAAAATATTGTCCACTTGGAATCACCAGATGCGATTAAATTAACAGAAGTGCAACCTATCCCAGCTGGCGTGCATCGATTTGCTGTTCCCGGAACGGTGCGTCGCTCTTTAATTCGCATTGCTTGGCCGACCCCTGATTTTTACAATGTTTCGCAAACACGCCGTTTGGGTATGTTGGCACAAGTTATTGATGAAAAAATGCGCGTTCGTATTCGTGAAGAATTAGGCGATGCTTATTCACCATTTGCTTATCGCTATGCAAGTGAGGCCTATGCAAATTATGGGTATATCATGACACAAGTAGGGGTCGCGCCCGAGAAAGCCGAAGAAGCACGATTAGCAGTATTGGAAATCGCAAAAGATTTAGCTGACAATGGAGTTCCAGCAGATGTATTAGAGCGGGTGAAAATACCCATCATTAAAAACATGACAGCACAACGTCAGCAAAATCAATATTGGATGCGTTCTGTCTTATCTGAAATTGCTCAACAGCCGTTCCGATTGGCCTGGGCGAATAACATGGAAGCAGACTACGCTGTAATAAATGCCGAAGAGCTTTCGTTATTAGCGAAACAATTTCTCATAAACGATAAAGCGTTGCAGGTCATAGCTGTTTGTGAGGGTAAATAGTTTATTTTACCCAGGGCCATAATTTCACCCCGTCATGTATTCCGCTAAGAGATACGGACGGGGCGTTTTTTAATGTACGCAATGCAGTTGGCCAGTCGAGTTTTATCCCACGTGGATAAGCGATGATAGTATTATCAATTAAACGAACGACTAATTGATTGCCTATGACGAACGACCAACGTGCCGTTTCTGGTAAAGAAATGATTTGCTGCTGACCATTTTCTTGCAGTATGGTGAGAGAATCATTAACGCCGAGTGGCCCAAGCATTGCTAATTGATTTGGCGGCAAATAATAAGGTGTCCCATTAGCATTAATAATTGGGAAGTTGCCAACGCGAATTCCGAGTAGGGCATCTAAAACAATAATTCGTGTATCGCCTTCTTGAACATAGACATAACCATTACGAATATCCATATTTTGGCTTGGCGCACTAACAAAAGCCCCAGGACGCCAACGGTTTTTCCATAATAATTTATTAGATTGATTATGACATGCTACCGTAATTGCATCAGGAGTGCGTGATAATTTATAACGCTGATGCAGCCATAACAATGCACCATCTTCATCACGAGTAGCATGATTATTAATGGTGCGCGAATCAGTTTGCGGCGCGCCAATTCGAGTTTGTGGATCAATGGAGGATGTATTGGACAGCGGAGTCTGTCGCCAATTTTCCCACGCTAATGCTGTAAATAATTGATTCCATCGATCCGAGTTATCAATAAGTGTCTCTTGAGTCGCGCTAAAGACGACCTGCGGATGTAATGCGACAAGGTTATCCATGGCGCTGTAGAGATCGGTGAATGCTGATTGTTGGGCACTTGTTATATGGCTTATGCCGTCGTCTTTTCCTGAAAAATAGGCACTTAATAATAATGCGCGATCACTTACAGCCATCTCGGGATCTGCCTGGAGAGACGGCAGCGGTTTATCTTTTAGTTGGGCTAAACCTATGTGTGCACGTAATTTTAACGAATGGCTTTCCGCATCTTGAGCATCAGCTAATACCGTAAGCGCCTCGTCGAATCGATTTGCCGCAATAAATAATTGTGCTTTTTGTTGTGGTGATCCTTGCGCTAATTGCTCAGCAAATTGTGTAATACGCCAATGTCGACCATCTGGAGCAACAACATGCGGTTGTGATTCCTGTGCGCGTAGCTGCCAGCCAATACCAACAGGTAATTGGTGGCGATAGCGATGAATTTCTTTATTATTTTCAAATAAAATAAATGAGCGATCGGTTAACCACAAACTTTGTTCACCCCGAACTATAGGCGCGCCAAAAGGAGTCTCATGTAACGATAATGCAGTGACTTTTCCTTCTGTTAATGAAAGACGCCAACCAATATTTCCTGTTGCAAACCATCCTGCACCACCAGCAACAGATAATATTTGCGCTCCTTTGGGTAACGGAGTGAGGTGTTGTACCTGACCGCTGTCGTTAAGTGATCGTAAACCTTGCGAATCTCGAACGAGCACTGCTCCAGGCCCTGAGATGACGGTGGCATTCCTATCGACACGATATTGCCAAATAATTTGATCGAATGGGTCCAAGGCGAATATCCATCCAGGAATATTTACCCACTGCACCGCTAAATGTGATGTCGTAGTTGTAGAAAGTACGTTAGTACTTTGCGCACTACCCGGCGCCCGTAATTGCATAACGGTATCAATGTCAGGGCCTAATCCAGTTAATTGCAGTGCAACATCATGTCTTTTTTCTATAGCCGTTGGTTGTGGCAGTAAATTTGTAATACCTAAATATTCAATTAACTGTCCGTGATCAAAGGCAATATTGGCAGCATGTTGAACGGTTTTTAGTGCTGTTGGCGCAGGAATAAAAGAGATGGCGAGTTGCGTACGTTTACGAGTTGAAAAATCCGGATGTAATAAAGTAAGATAACGCGCATCAAGACGTTGTAACGCAGCAGCACGTTCTGTTTCGGGTAATCGTTTAAGCACAGTTGGTAATGCCAATGTCCAACGAAATGACAAACCGCTGTGCACTGGATCTGGGCGAGCGACAGGATTTAAAAATGCCTCAATAGGAAGCGCTTCAAAATCCTTCGTATCACCCCGCGATAGGCTAATGAGTGCTTGATTAATAGCCTGCAAATCTTGGCCAGCGAGCGCTAATGGTTGCATCGTAGGTGAAGAATTTTCAACAGCGTTGGTGTTGGCGACAACGCTGGACGACACCAACATAACTGCACAGATAGTAATGCCAAAACGCATGGAAGAATACTAGCAAACATCAGACCTGAAGAAACATAGCCTGGGTGGAGGCTTGCGTTAGCGAGGGTTACGGCACCCTTTGCCCTATTATGACACCAGATGAGTTGCTCACAGATCACGCACGTCGTCCACGAAATGTCGGAAAATTACTCAATGCGACTGCGGTTGGGGACGTCGGCTCAATTGTGGTTGGTGATGCGTTGCGATTTTATATGCAAGTTAGCGGCGGAAAAATTAGTCAGGCGAAATTTCAGGTATTTAATTGTGCAGACCAAGTGGCGGCTTCATCGGTGTTCACTGAAATGGTTGTGGGTAAAACAATAGCGGAAGCAAAATTATTATCTCACATAGATGTCTGTGATCATATTGGTGGCTTAGATTTTACCTTTTTACCGCCACGGTTATGGGCGATTGATGGTTTGCATGCAGCTATAGCAGCTTTTGAAAGTACCGATATAGAAACGGATACTGAATTAGATCCATTATTATGTCGTTGTTTTGGAATTAGCGAAGAAACCGTGCGACAAGCCGTGCGGATTTCGGGAAGTTCAACCGTCGAAGAGGTGATTGGCGCTACTGGTGCATCAACGGGGTGCGGAACATGTCGCCCGGATATTGCTGGATTAATTACGGAAGCCACCAAGCCACAAGATGTTCCCCAAGCAGCAAAATCACAACGCGCAGGTCCAGCAGGACGCATTCAGACTTTATTACGAATACAAAATCTGGTTGGTGAAAAGTTAATGCCCGAATGGCAAGTCCAAGGTGCGCTAGTCGAATTATGGGATTTTGATGGTCAGATAATTAAAGTGCGGGTTAGTGGCACCTTATTAGAAAATGACGAGGCACGGCGTAGTGCCTTATCAGATTTAGAACAATTAATTAAATCAGAAATCGATGCGCGTATTGGAGTTGATATCACCACGTGAATTTAAGCCCAGTGCTTATGAACCGATCACATGTTTTTTAATGCGTGAGTATTCAACCTCTGATAAATGGCGTTTACCTGCTATTTCATTTTTTAATAAATAATCTGCTGCTTCGGTAATGGTAATAATTGGCGCAACAGGTATGTTTTGTTCGTTTGATAACTCTTCGATGGCTGTTAATGAACCGGAACCTTTTTCCTGACGATCTACGGCAACAACAGCACCAACAATATGTACGCCCGTTGGCCGTAATTTGGCTAATGATTCCCGCATCGCCGTTCCAGCTGTTAACACATCATCGACTATCACCACTTTAGCGCCGGGTTGCAGGGGAGCCCCGACAAATAAACCGCCGTCACCGTGATCTTTTACTTCTTTACGATCATAGGTCCAACCAACACTGCGTTTAACTAATTGTTCATAAGTTGCAGCGGCCGCGAGCGCCAATGGAATACCTTTGTAGGCAGGTCCAAAAATTATGGACACCTCAGCACCAAAGCGACGATAAATAGCATCGGCATAAGCTGCGCCGAGTTGTGCTAAATCGCCGCCTTGGTTAAAGCAGCCCGTATTAATAAAATACGGACTTTTGCGCCCGCTTTTTAACGTAAAATCGCCAAATTTAAGCGCTTCACGCGCAACTAATAAACGGACAAATGCTTGCTGAGCGTCACTAATCATAGAAATTAATCAACAATCTCGACGCTAAAGCGGTCATTACCTTTTACTTTATTGACCACAGCTTGATCTTCGGGACCAACTATGCGGCCAAATACTGTGTGTACACCATCTAAATGCGGGGTGGCTTTGTGGGTAATAAAAAACTGACTGCCACCGGTATTGGGTCCTGCATGTGCCATACTTAATGTCCCAGGCAAATGACGTTCAGGGTTTGATGGTCCTAATTCGCAATTGATATGATAGCCTGGTCCGCCGGTGCCTGGATGTCCTTTCGCGCCCGCTTTACTATTTGGACAGCCACCTTGAATCATAAAGTCATTGATAACGCGGTGAAAGGCTAATTGATCATAAAAACCAGACTTCGCTAATTTAATAAAATTAGCCACTGTGTTTGGGGCCGTTTTATCAAATAAGGTGACGTTGATGTCGCCGTGCGGCGTATGAAAAATTGCTTTAGGCATAGGAATTCCGTGCAGAAAAAAGTGCGTCCGCTGTCATAAGCAAACATGCACTATGGTGAATTGGTGAAACGAGCGCCCATGCTCAACAGCATGCTGTCGACGGCAAGCCTGACCTCTGGTACAAGGACGCGTCTGGTTATAAACGTATAGAATTAAATCGATTATCGGCCAACTTTGGTATAACCGCGTGCTTTCATATTGCGGCTGGCAGCTGCAGCATAGCGTTCCGGATCATGCAAAACGATGGCTGCCGCCTCTGCATTCGAAACACCTACCATAATGGTTTCTGGGGGCTGAACGATTAGCAATTCAACTGGAATTGGTGCAATAGCTGGATCGACCGGATAACCAGTGACCGGACAAATCGTGTTCGCTGAGATCAATTTTCCGGCTTCAATAGAGGCACGCCGTTCAGCGAGTGCCTGTTCTTCACGTGCTTGCTTTTCAGCTAAAGCTTCCTGCACTTTTTCAGTTGCCGATTTGGGAACGGTCGTAGTGCGTTGGTTTGTACTGCCTTTACCGCAGCCCGTCATCGACAGCACCAATGCCGCACAGCAAAAACACAGCACAGTAAATCGCATAGCAAACTCCTCGTGTGGCATCATGTATGGCAATTCGCTGAACAAATCCCAGATGCCTTGCTCGGCTGGTAAGTGTGGCAAGCGGTACCAATTCCTACCACATAGCCCGATATCAAAAAATAAACCCCGCAAGCATTTAGCGTGCGGGGCTTTAGATGGTGCCCAAGATCGGAGTCGAACCGATAAGACCGTGAGGTCGGCGGATTTTGAATCCGCTGCGTCTGCCAATTCCGCCACTCGGGCAACGGTAAGCTGCAGTGCGGGTGCGCAAGCTAGGGAGACATTTGAGAGGTGCAACTGGCTGCTGACCAAATGAGGTTGGAAGCATTGGAGTGCAAGATAGCGATCTAACTACGGCCAAACCTTTCCCAACCGTTAGAAGGTGAGATGCCTTTATTATGGAATTAGAAAAGCTAAACAGCGACTTTAAAAATTAATTTCCTGTAGGGGGCCGCAACGTCATGAGGGTGGCAACATGGTTTGTGCGCATCCTCGGGCCAAAAAATAGCAAAGTGATGTGGTTGTACTAATAATTTTGTAGCTGCTTGTTCAGGTTGATGATAAAAACAGATATCATGCTCGGCGTTATAAGGTTGATCGACATGCAATGATGAGGTGGGGATCCACTCCATTATTTCAGGACCACTTAAATTAATTTGGATGTCGATATAGCGTTGGTGCGATTCAAATTTTTTAATATGAGCAGCAATGGTTTCGCCAGATTCGATAATCGCGAAGAGCTGTGTATCGTCTAAATAATAACGGCCATCAGTTTGGTTAAAATGATCTTTATTTTCACACCAAGCAAATGCTTGTGCGAAACGTGGATGTAAGGACACATATCGTTGAGCATTTTTAAGGCTGTCCAAAATCATGATGCTGGTGCGTCGCTCGCTTTGGGTGGTTGGCTAGCAATATAGGAATCTAAAGAAGCGATGCTGGCAAAAGCAGTTTTCCCGACTTCCATATTGGGAATGCGAACGCCATAGATGCGTTCGACAATGACGGCGAGCTCAAGTGCATCGATGCTGTCGAGACCAAGTCCTTCTCCAAACAAAGGCGCTTCCGGATCTATATCGGCTGGCGTGATGTCTTCGAGATTGAGCCCAGTAATAATGTGCTCAACTAAGGTCTGCTGGCTTGGCGTCATCGGCGGCACAGTAAGGCCACGTTGCAGGGCGCAAGCCCAGGAGAGGTACCTTCCACTACGTACTGTACTAGCAGGTAGGTATGGGGATTTCTCCTAAAGAATTTGAAAAGAATTATCAATTACGTGGGCGCAGCACCATAGCAGTTGCGCGATGTGGGCCGCGATCCGATTCTATCCAGGCGACCAAAACTGCAGGACATCCATCACCTAATAAAGCGCTGCTTATTGCCAAGACGAGCTCATCATTCGCACCATGAATGGTGAAACCGGGCCCGAATAATCGCAGTCGAATACTTGCTTCGCCAATTGGTGTGGTTGGTAATGTGTAGGCAAATCGTTGCGGGTCGACACTGCCAGCTAAGCGAGCCTGTTCATGCAATCGATCCGATGCAGCGCATCCACTATTTGTTGCAAGTACAATTGCTGTTTGTTCCGGTAATGTTCCACATAAACGACCCAATGTCACTAAAGCGCGACATGATAAATCCATGCGGCCCCATGATGCATCAATATGCCCTAACACCATTTTCGCATGCAGACGAGGTAATTGATCATCGGTTCCAGGTTCGTCCCAAGCCCCACTGGATACTTTATCGCTTGCGTCGCGTTGTTCCCAGCCAGTTGGCATTAATGTGGCTTGATTGGAAATGACATAGGACGGACATCTCCATACAGATGATGGACAGTTACCTATTACATAAGCGCCATTAATACCACCGAACCCAGCATTGGCTCCTAAAATTGGCCCTGGTGATAACGGATGCTTTCCAGGGGGTAAAACAGATATGGCCCCAGCGCATCCTTGATGCATAAGATGCGCACAACCGCTTGCTTGTTGGCGTTGATGCATGGCGAGTGCAAGCGCTGCTTCACCGACTCCACAAGCTCCTAATGTATGTCCAATTATACCTTTTAATCCAGTAACTGGTGTTGTTGGACAGACAGTTGCATAAGCCAAACTTTCGCTGTCATCATTATAGCGCGTGCCGGTACCATGAGCGATAACGAGCGCTGGTTGCGGATCTTGTGCGCGCAGCAATGCCATGCGCAAAGCGCGGGCCATACCGCTACCGTCACGTGTTGGTCCAGTTAAATGATTTCCATCTAAACTGGCACCCCAGCCTTGTAAAAAATAGGGGGCATCTGGCATGAGTTTTGGATTAATTAAAACGATTGCGGCGACCATTTCACCTAATTGCAACCCAGCTCTTTTTGCGTCGAAGGGGCGACAGCGATCAGGATCAATGGCCTGCAAGGCAGCAAACCCATCACGAATAAATGCACCGATGCGATCACCACCAACAATGACCACGCGTTGCCAATGACCGCTCCAAATACCACGCGCTGCTACGCCCATTGCCAGTGGACCGCTCGCGCAGGCACCACTAATGGCGATGGCGGGAATACCGAGGCGCTGGCCAATTTGTTGAGCAACCCATTGAGGACTCCCCGCGCCTGTAGGGCTTTCGGCTACGAGGTCCGCACTCCATCGATCGACATCACCTTTGGTCGTCGCGAATAGGAGCATATCAGCAGATTGGCCGTTTAGAGCTGTCGTGGTCACTGCAGTTAGGAGATCTATAAGATCACCTTTTAAAGATCCGGGACTGGCCTCAGACTTATCAAGAGCAGCAAGGGTTTGTTGCAAATCGCCGTGAGCGGTGTGCAAGGCGGTTCCGGCGATGCGTGGCATGAACATAACGTGCGGTGTCATGCGTGTGGCTGCAAGTCACTCTCTGAGCCACGGATCGTCATCGCCTTTTAGCGGTAGGCCAATAACCTCGTGTTCTGCATGGCCAACATGGATATCAATGTGAACAAGGCACTTTGTGTAACATCCACTGGCGATGAACTCATTGATTGGCGACACGGACCTGCGTTGCCTGAAAATTATCCGCGCACCATGCGTGCATTAATGGCAGATTGCGCCGAGCGT
>JAHEDF010000355.1 GCA_024641365.1 Planctomycetota bacterium
CTTTAGAAGGTGATGATTTTTTTAATCTCACTATGGATGTTATTTTAGCTACGGGTGAAGCAGCGGTGCGTGCTTTGCCGGATGATGATAAACCAGTATTAATTATTGGTTCAAGTTTAGGCGCGTTCACGGCGGCGACTTTAGCTGCGCAGGGCCGCATTTCACGTGCGTCGGCATTATTATTAATTGCTCCCGCATTTGGCTTTGGTGAAACATGGGCCAAGCAATTGGGTGCTGATGCAGTTGCGGATTGGCGCAAAACCGGCCAGCGAAAATTTTTCCATTATGCGAGCGAAACAGAGCAACCACTTGGTGTTGGCTTTTTAGAAAGCGCAGAGCGCCTACCTGGGTTTCCGCTCGCACCAGAGATTCCGGTGGTCATCGTCCACGGTCGCCGCGATGACGTTGTACCATGGCAACTGAGTCGGCGTTACGCGGACCAGGATGCCAACATCGAGTACCATTTAGTTGATGGCGATCACCGCCTGACTGAACCGCGCCATGAAGCGCTTATTGGTTGGTGTGCTGAGGATTTGCTCAATCGCATCTCATAGCGAGCAATGAGCGGCTGGTTTGCTACGAGAAATTCTGCACAAGGTCAGTGATTAGGACCATAAGCGCAGTTTTTCGACCGCAGCTCGTGGTAAATCACCCAGTACCTGCCACCCGTCCAGGTGTCGGCCATCTCCATGCTGACAAGGGCAGATTGCTGCCCATAGTCCTCGGTCCTATGAGTTTGCTCGACGGCATTGATGTTAAGTGTCCCGCTTGTGGACGACGATCACGTTACCCAGTTGTGCATGCAGGAACGACCGCGTCGTGTCCGTCATGCAAGCACGAACATATTATTCCGAATGCAGATGGTACTGGCTTGCATCCTGTGGTTAATGATAAACCAGCTGCCCCACCGGCACCGCCACCTGCGGCCAAAAAAGCACCGCCGCCTGCTAAAATGGGTGATGCAGAAAAAATATTATTTGTTTGTGGTAGTTGCCAATATCGCGCACGTATTCCTGCTCAATATGCTGGCATGGCGGTGCGTTGTCCAAGTTGTGATGCCGCGCAAATTGCCAATACTGATGATGCAGCTGGCACCACTGGCAACACGGTTCAATTGAGTAAAATTCCAACGGCTGGACATAAAACAGTTATTCGCCCAGGAAATATTTTATTTATTTGTTCGCAATGTAATTTTGAAGCACAGCTCGCAAAACATTATGTTGGTAAAGCAATTCGTTGCCCAGGTTGTCACGCACCACAAGTTGTTGCGGGTGAAGCGCCAGTAACGGATCCCGGCGCATTAGAGCGAAATCCTGGTGCACCAACAACACCAACAACACCAGCAGCTGATCCTCGATTTATTTGTGTTGGGTGTGGTTATCGTGCACGTATTCCATCGCAGTATATGGGGCTCGCTGTTACCTGTCCAAAATGTGACACCGTACAAATTGCCACTCCGGAAGAACAAGAAAGCGCCTCGACTGGTGACACCGTTGCTATTTCCAAAATTGATACGGCAAAAGAAGGCGCAAAAATTGCCAATCCACAAGTTGCTGTTACCTCAGAACCAACTATTGCTGGACCATCGCCAAAACCAGCGCCGCCTGCCGCGCCAGGTGATAAAGTGCGCTTTACCTGTTCATCGTGTGGATTTAAAGCGCGTATTCCGGCTTCATATGCCGGGGAAAATATTCACTGCCCTAGTTGTAATGCTGTACAATTAGTGTTGCGTAGTGGACAGCTTAGTCCGAATGCGACTGGTAATACGCAGGTATTGCAAGTGGTGCAAACCGCTGCGGATGGAGCTGCGTCGCCTGATGCAATTGCGACACCCACTAATACCCCAAGTCGCGGTGTACCGATTATTTCTGATACGATACCGCCACCACCGCCACCACCGCCACCACCGCCAGCAGTTGCAGCTACGGCCAAACCACTGCCGCCAAAATCAACGCCAGCTAAACCAGCTGCAACTCCTCCGGTAGCAAAAGCGGTCTCACCTGGGCCTGCAATCCCACCGGCGGCCGTTCCAGTTGCGCAACCAGCTGGCACCGCGGCACAAGAAACCTCTATTGATGATTTATTAAATTTTGAAGATCCACCAGAAGAAGAAAAGAAAGACGACTCCAAATTTGGAAAAGTCGTTCGTCGTGGTAGTGATCGTTTTGCTGCGGTGAAATCCAAAACGCCATTACCTGAACCTGAACTAGCAGCACCGAAAACAAAAGCGGCTGCGCCATCAGCTCAAGATAGTGACGACAAGCCATCATCTTCAGCCAATAAACCAAGCAAAGGAACCGGACGCGTGGAACGCTCTAGTCCGCCAGCACGTGCAGCAGAACCTGCTCCAGCAAAATCATCAAATGGGATGACCATTGTTGTAGCCATAATTGGCTTGGGATTATTAGCAGGACTTGGTGGTCTCGGTTATTTGGTCATGGAGGGTCAAAAACAAATGGCCGACATGCGGACAGATATGAACACAAAGCTTGATGGTATGAAAAAGGAATTAGCTGACGCCAATGAAAAATTAACCAAGGCAGAAGAAGAAGCGAAATTAGCAAAAGAAGCTGCTGACTTAGCGCAAAAGAAAACGGAAGAGGAAGCTGCGGCTCGCAAAGTAGCTGAAGAAGCCAGCGCCGCTTTAGAAGCAAAATTAAAAGCGGCTGAAGAAGCTGCGGCAAAGGCAGCTGAAGAAAAAGCTGCTGCTGAGGCGGCGGCGAAAGCGGCTGCCGAGAAAGCTGGCACTGATAAACCGGAACCGGAAAAAGCACCCACGGTGAATGAACCGCCACCTGTTACGGAATAATTAATAAACGATACTATTTTGGATATGAAAAGCCCGGCACTCAAGCCGGGCTTTTTTGTACCTGCCATATCGATTCCAGTTCATACTAATTCCGCCTCAAATCATCCGTAATGGCAACGGATTAACATGGAGAACCAGAGAACCGAAGAGGAAAGCGGTGCTTTTTTTCAATAACCACAAGATTTCCACCTTAGTAATTCTCCGTTTCTCCGGTCCTCCATGTAAGTGCCTTATTATTTAGGATATAGTGAGCCGGAATTGGTATAAAATAGGAATTAATGGCTTAAAAGATTATATTAAGGCAACTTTGATTTGAAAATGGTGTCATTAATTGACAAAGGCTTTCTAGAATTTGCCGTTTATTTTTTAAATTTTTGTATGAGTATAAATCTATGAATCTTCCAACAACGTGGTCGCCATTAATTGGTGCCGATATTTATGTCGTCGATTTAGTTTTACGTGGAATTATCGCACCCGGGTCCACGGTGCTGGATATTGGTTGTGGGGCTGGTCGTAATGTTGCCTTCATGCCGTATGCAGGAATTACGCTTACTACGGTCGATGCAGATCCAACTGTAGTTGAAACCTGTGCTAAATTATTAGGTGGTGGTCCAGGGAAACATACATGTCGTGTCGGTAAATTACCTGCTCTAGGAATAGAAGAAAGATATGATGCCGTTTTATGTGTGGCGGTTTTACATTTTGCTCCTGACCAAGCCACATTTCATGCATGGGCGGATGCGTGTTGGGATCGACTTAAGCCAGGCGGAATTTTTTTAGCGCGTTTATCAACGCGCATTGCATTACCAGACGTCGCAGCGCATTTTGCTTATCGCCCAACGTTAGCTGATATTGAAGTGTGTGAAAAGCGGTGGCAGGCCAGTCGTTTAGATCCGCTTAAAACAACATTGGTAGAAGATCGTCGCGTTATGAGCACGTGGACTTTGCGTAAACCGCAGTAATAAAAATATCACTATTTATTTGTCGTCGTTGGTGGTCAGTTGCCGAGGGAGAATCTGATAAGCATGTTTGGCGGATTTCGCACAGCTACGGGCACGTCACGGCTTCGCCATACGCTGGTCACAATTTTATTTACCATTGTAACGTGGGGTTTGGCATTTGCGTTGGCGCCGTGGGGTGTGGTGACACTCGAAAAAATGATAGGTGTGCCAACATATTATTATCCGGCTGTGTCGGTCAGTGGCATAGCGGTATTTATATTTGCTAGCTTCATTGGATTAAGTAGTTGTGTGGCAATGGCGTGGTTTGGCCGTGGAACGCCGATGCCTAGCGCGACAGCTAGTAATTTAGTTATAGTTGGCCCCTATAAATGGATACGCAATCCCATGACGTTGTCTGGGCTCCTACAAGGACTTGGTGTTGGACTGTGGTGGGGATCAGTCACTATTGTTGTTGCTGTTGTGATATATTTTTTAATATGGAATTGGTGTATCAGGCCAGCAGAAGAACGATTTTTAGAACAACAATTTGGCGACGCCTACCGCGCTTATAAAGAGCGCGTGCACGCGTGGCGTCCTTTTTAAGACGGCGCGGCAAATCTTTTTCGGTACGCTAAGGGAGATAATCCTGTATGTGAAGAAAATATGCGGGTGAAATGACTTTGATCGTAAAAACCAGTGTCCAGAGCAATCGTGCCGATCGCTAAAGCACTACGCTCTAATAAATGCCTCGCCATTAATACGCGCACTTTTTGAATATAGGCGCTTGGGGTTAAATGTAACAGACGTTGAAACTCACGTTGTAATTGGCTTGATGATAATTCGACGCGCTGCGCTAAATCACTAATGGTCATTGGCTGCGCATAATGGTCAGTCACAAAATTGAGCGCGGGCGCGAGTCGAGAAAAATCATTCAGTGGAACATTGCCATCAGCGGGATGTGCTTTTGCCGGTCGTAATACGCCAGCAAGTCCAATAATACGTTGTTGTGAATCGCGTAACGGAATTTTACTGGAATGATACCACAGTGGCACGCCATCTGCGCCTTGGACT
>JAHEDF010000356.1 GCA_024641365.1 Planctomycetota bacterium
GCATAGAACTTACCCCTTCAGCGTTTGAATTTAGTGTAAGGACTCATTATGGGGCGTTCCCTCGTCATTGTCGAATCGCCAGCAAAGGCCAAAACCATCAACAAATACCTAGGGCGCGACTATGTGGTCAAGTCGAGCTATGGGCACATACGTGACCTGCCATCGGCAGGCAGCAACAAAGAAGCAGAGACCGAAACGGCCAAAATAGCCAAGGCTAAAAAAGTGGCCAAGACCAAGGCTGAAAACAAGAAGTTGAGCGACACACAAAAAGTTGTGCAGAAGGCAGCTCGCGCCCAACAAGCGTTGATTCGCCGTATGGGCGTAGATCCAGAACATGGTTGGGAAGCTCACTATGAAGTTTTATCTGGTAAAGAAAAGGTGCTCAAAGAATTAAAAGAATACGCAAAAGACGCTGACACCATTTATCTGGCAACTGACCGTGACCGCGAAGGTGAGGCGATTGCCTGGCATTTACGTGAAGTTATTGGCGGTGACTCACAACGATTTAAACGTGTGACATTTAGTGAAATTACCAAGACAGCCATTAAAGAAGCATTTGAACATGGCAGCGAATTGGACATGGATGGTGTGAATGCCCAACAAGCGCGCCGTTTTTTAGACCGCGTCGTTGGCTTTATGGTGAGCCCATTATTATGGCAAAAAGTAGCGCGTGGATTATCTGCTGGTCGCGTACAATCGGTGGCAGTACGTTTAATTACTGAACGCGAAGCGGAAATCCGTAAATTTATTCCAGACGAATACTGGGAAGTGTATGCGGATTTATTGGCCCCCGCAGCTATTCGTGCACAAGTTGTGCGCGAAAATGGTGCGGCATTTAAACCCGTAAATAAACAACAAGCGGATAAAGCCGTTGCGGACTTATCGCAGGCTACATTTACAGTTGCAAATCGCGAAGATAAATCGGCACGTTCTAATCCAACCGCCCCGCTTATCACCTCAACATTGCAACAAGCGGCCTCTGTGCGTTTAGGATTTTCAGTTAAGAAAACCATGACCTTAGCTCAGCGTCTTTATGAAGCTGGGCATATTACCTACATGCGTACTGACTCGGTTAATGTAAGTGCTGAGGCAATAACGGCATGTCGCGAATTAATCGAAAAAGAATTTGGCAGTAAATATTTACCAGAAAAACCAAACGTCTATAAATCAAAATCAGCGGCCCAAGAAGCGCACGAAGCTATTCGCCCAACGGATGTGAAAAACCGCAACATTGATGGTTTAGATAATGATGAAGCACGATTATATGAATTAATTTGGCGACAATTTGTTGCTTGCCAGATGCCGCCAGCTGAGTTTGACACAACGGTCATTACTATTGCAGCAGCATCGTATGAATTAACGGCACGTGGTCGCGTGTTGCGATTTGATGGTTATCAAAAAGTACAACCACCAATCAAACAAGATGATGTTGAATTGCCATCAGTGCAGGTGGACCAAAAAATTGACTTGGCTAAAATTGATCCCAGTCAGCATTTCACTAAACCGCCCGCTCGTTTTAGTGAAGCAAGCTTGGTGAAAGAATTGGAAAAACGAGGAATTGGCCGTCCGTCAACCTACGCTGCTATTATTAGCACCATTCAAGACCGTGGTTATGTCCGTTTAGTCAATCGTCGCTTCTATGCGGAAAAGTTAGGGGATATTGTAACCGAACGATTAGTCGAATCATTTCCCGCGTTACTTGATTATAATTTTACCGCAGACATGGAAGAAGACCTTGATGAAATAGCGGAGAATAAGGCTAATTGGAAAACCGTGCTCGATACGTTTTATGCAGATTTTAAAAATAAATTGCATGATGCAGAGCAAACCATGCGTGCCAATACGCCGGTAACGACTGAAATTATGTGTCCGAAATGTAATAATTTCCCATTGGCTATTCGCACAGCAAAGACGGGCGTCTTTTTAAGCTGTACGGGTTATAATTTAGATAAAAAAGACGAAAAATATTGTGCACATACTGTTAATTTAGTTTCTGGAGATGAAGCTGAAGCAGTTGCTGATTCGTCAGTAGATCCCGATGCGACTGAGGCATCAGAAGCAGAAACACGTTTATTCCGTCAGAAACGCCGTTGTTCGCTATGTAATACAGCCATGGATTCATGGTTAGTAGACGAAACAAAAAAGGTTCACATTTGTGGCCGCAATCCAGATTGTCCGGGTACGCAAATTGAAAATGGCCACTTTAAAATAAAAGGCTATGATGGTCCAGTTATTGATTGTGACCGCTGTGGCAAAACCATGGAATTAAAAACCGGCCGTTTTGGAAAATATTTTGGCTGCAACGGATATCCAGATTGTAAAAACACGCGTAAGTTAATGCGCAATGGCCAACCCGCACCGCCAAAATCTGACCCGATTCCTATGCCGGAACTTATCTGTTCTGATGGCAAGGCGCACTATGTGCTTCGTGATGGTATGTTGGGATTATTTTTAGCTGCGAGCACGTATCCACGTTTGCGTGAAACGCGTCCGCCCAAAGTGGAAGATCTCATTCGTCATCGCGACGAATTAGATCCCAAATTTAGTTACTTGTTGCAAGCGCCTGTCGTCGATCCCAAAGGAAATCCAGTTTTGGTACGCTTCAGCCGTAAGACAAAAGAGCATTATTTGGCGAGCGAAAAGGATGCTGAGTCTACCACGTGGGGCGCCTATTTTGTTGATGGCAAATGGGTAGAAAAAGAGGTAGAATCATCCAGTAAGCCCGCCCGTAAAAAGAAAAAATAGGTAGAGATTATCATGTCAGAGTTAGCAGATGTTCCGCAAACACTTGAAGGACACTATGTTCTACACGATTGTTACAGTGTTATTTGGTCAGCGTGGCAAACATTACCAGCGCAAGAACGCGAAGAGATTGCCTCGGAAGCCGCACATTGGTTGCAAGATGAAGCAGGGGTAGGACAAATTTATTCTGCTTTTTATAGCACCATGGGACATAAGTCGGATATCATGGTTGTACACTATCGCAGCAATGTTGACGCATTGAATCGGACAGAGCGCGGCTGGAAACGTTTGCGATTAGCGGGCTTTTTGCGCCCAACCTATTCTTATTTTTCAGTCATTGAAGCTAGTTTGAATGAAGCAATCGCTATTGCACAGCGTAAAGTAGAAACCAAAGGTTTAATTGTCGGTAGTAAAGAATTTAAGGAAGCATTCGATCTCGAATTAGCGAAAGAAAAGAAAATATTAGAAGGCCGCGTCATGCGGACCATTCCAGATCATCGCTATATAAGTTTTTATCCGATGACCAAACGTCGCGGCGAATCGGTGAATTGGTATAATTTATCCACGGAAGAACGTCGCGCTTATATGCGCGGTCATGGTAAAATAGGCCATAAATATGCACGTGAAGTGACGCAAATTATTGGCGGATCAATTGGTCTCGATGATTGGGAGTGGGGGGTCAGTTTACACAGCAACGATCCACTCGTGATCAAACGTTTAGTCACAGAAATGCGGTTTGATCCGGCAAGTTCATTATTTGCAGAATTTGGCCCATTTTATTTTGGCATACGTCAACAGCCTGATGATTTACCGATGTTCATGTCTGGCGGACTTAGTTAATAGTATCTAATAGTTACCACTCTTCTTGTTCGCGTAATGTTTCGGATAACCAACGAAGTGTGTCGCATAACGCCATATGTCCGTGCGTGCGCCATGGACTAATGACGCGGTAAAAAGCTAATTCTTCTAACGCATCACTGGTGGTGGTATTGGGCAATTCATTAATAGCATTAACAGTACGTTGCGCTATTTCGCAGAGCGTCGTTAAATCAGTAATAATATCCGCCGTTACGGCTTCTTGATCATTATCCAAAACAGATTCAATACGGCGATAGGTACTATCGATATGAAAATGAGTAAAATACGATTCAAAGCGTGTTCGCCAAATATAACCAAGTGCATGATGATCTTGTGCTTGTGGTAATTGACTGTCGGCAAGCGCTTCTGTGGGTGGGACTGCCGCAATATAATGTAGCAAGCGCGCTTCTGCACGGTGTACGTATAATTTAATGATCGTTAGTTGTTCTTCCCAACGACGAAAAGCTTCGGTAAAGGCCGGATCATCATGACTTATTTGAAAACAATCTTCTAACCAATGGTTAAGCGCTGAGCGCAATCCATGAAGCGCTTGTTCGAGCCGATTAGCAGCAGGTTGGTGCTCTGGACTTAGCATGGGTATTAGTGGGGTGGTATAATGAAGTCTCATAATTAACCGACGCAAAACCAGTGCAGATTTGCCGCCCAGCTCTATGGCGGGTACAACTTTGAAAAAATCTATAATCCGTAGATAGACATATTATTGTCGCGTAAAAATTTACTAATTTTCTATGGTTCTTTGAGAAAATAACAGCGCGGCAGAGCCTGAAAATGTTCCATGCGACGAAAGCAGTCTCTCATCGGAATAGGTTGTCGTTAGGACGCCGCCGGTCAGCTGATGTCCGACTGCGTGTTTATTCCGTAGCGTGACAGCGGGCAACAGACGGATACTATGAGCAGTAATGGTAGCCCTGGCATCAGCAAAATTACGAGTCCATGCTGGCGCCGGAGTGCCGTGGCGTAGGCCACAGCGAATTGCGCCAACATGTGCTCGTGGGTATGTGTATGGCAGCTATGTGGACGAGTTGTTAGCTATCCTTCCGGCTAGCGGGGTCGTAGGCGATCGGAAATTCGTACATAGCAATCATCTCTACTCCGTCGCAGCACTCACCGACAACAGCGGTGCAGTGGTTGAACGCTACAGATACGATGCGTATGGACAGAGAACGGTTTTAGCTGCTGACGGGACGACGGTTCGTGCA